>JACDCA010000396.1 GCA_013694635.1 Acidobacteriota bacterium
GCGAGCAGCAGGTTCGCCACATTCGCGCAGGCAACCAGAAGGACGAACCCGACTGCTCCGAGCATCACCAGGAACAGAAGCCGAACGTTTTGGGGGAGCGAGAACGCGCGAAAATCGCGGGCAACAAACACTGTGTCGCGGTTGGTTGCCGGGTCTTCACGCGCGCGGGCGGCGCCGTGTGCCGCCACTTCGGCGTTCGCGGCGCCCGGTTCGTATCCGTCCGCGAGCCGGCCGTAAACGGCGAGCCGTCGGCGTCCGCGGTCCATCCATCGCTCCTCAGGCACTAAGGGGAGCCACAATCCGGTGTTCCCCTCGTGGATGAGCGCCACGTCGCCCATAACGCCGACGATCGTTGTCGGTATCGTGTTCACGCGGACGACTCGCCCGACGATGGAGGGGTCTGCCCCGTACCGTGCTCTCCACGTGCGGGCCGAGAGCAGCGCCACCGGAGCGGATCCGGGCTGTGTGTCGGAGTCGGTGAACTCCCGCCCAAGCAGCGGCGTGACCCCCATCACCGTGAACGCGTTAGCGGTCACTTCCTCGCCGCGCAGTGGTTCCGCGAACCCAATCCCGTCGTTCAGATCCGCGGCAGTGGAGGAGGAGGCGGCGAGTGATGTCATCGACCGGACGCGCGCGCGCAGATCGTTGAGGTCGGGCCACGACAAGCCGTCGAACTCCCCGGGGCGCTTGCTGACAGTGCCGACAAACATCAGGCGGTCGCTGTCATCGACCGGGAGGGGTTTCACGAGGACCGCGTTCGCGAGGCTGAACACCGTGGCGTTGATGCCGATGCCGAGAGCGATAGCCAGCACCGCGAAGAGGCTCACGCCGGGGGAACGCGCGAGGACGCGCACCGCGAACCGTACATCCTGGCCGATCGACGACAGCGTCGGCACACCGAGGCGGTCACGGTACGACTCCCGGACCGATTCGACGCCTCCAAGCGCGATGTGCGCGTCGCGACGGGCCTGGTCCGGCGTCATCCCGGCGCGGATGTTGTCGTCGATGTGCAGGGCGAGGTGCGTCTGCAGCTCGTCGTCGAACTCCGACTGGCGCTGTTACCCACCGAGCGTGCCGGCAAGCCGAAGGATCCAGGCGCGCGTGCGGCGGCGCATCATGATGACGTCCCCTTTTCGAAGAAGCGCGCAATGATTTCGGTCGTGCGGTCCCACTCGCGGGCTTCTTCGAGGAGCTGTCCACGGCCCGCCCGCGTCAGGCGATAGAACTTGGCGCGCCGGTTGTTGTCGGAGACGCCCCATGCAGAGGCGATGTAGCCCTCCTGTTCGAGCTTCAGCAGGGCCGGGTAGATCGTGCCGTAGTTGACCGTGAGCAGCTTGCCGCTGACCTGCTCGATGCGGCGGGCGATGCCGTAGCCGTGCAACGGACCCATGGCGTCGAGGGTCTTGAGCACCATCAGCGCCAGCGTCCCCTGCCAGACGTCCTTTTTAGAGACCGCGTCCTTCATATGGGATAGCCATACTAGGCCGCTTCATATGGGATTGCAATAGGGAGCTGCGGCCGGCCTCTACGAGCCGGGCGAGCGCATCGTGTATTCCTTCGGTGGCTCGACGCCGAGCAAGTGGCGGACGAAATAGTCCCAGCGGCGGCGGGTCATGTAATCGCCGGCGACGCCGAATCCGTGACCGGCGTTCGGGAACATCAGCAGATCGAAATCCTTGTTCGCCTTAATCAGCGCATCGACGACCAGAAGCGTGTTGTTCGGGGGGACGTTACTGTCCATCGTGCCATGAGCGAGCAGCAGCTTTCCCTTCAGGTTCTTCGCCATCGTCTGAGTCGACTGGCTGTCGTAGGTCGTCGTGCCGTCGGCATTCTTTCTCAGTAATCCTGTCCACTTTTCCGCCCAGTCATCCTCGTAGACGCGGTTGTCGTGATTGCCGGATTCAGAGATGCCCACCTTGAAGAAGTCCGGATACATGAACATCGCGGACGCGGTCGCATAGCCGCCGCCGGAATGCCCCCACACGCCGGCGCGGGTCAAATCGATCCAGGGATGGCGCTCGGCGAGCTGTTTCATGCCTGCGACCTGGTCGGGGATGGTGTTGTCGGCCATGTTGCCGTAGTACGCCTCGTGGAACTTCTTCGACCGCCACGGCGTGCCCATGCCGTCGATCTCGACGACGATGAAGCCGAGCTCGGCGAGGGCGTGTGAGTCCGATCGCGCGGGGGAAAAACTGCGACTGCCGACGCTTCCGGTCTGAGGCCCCGGATAGATGCGATTGATGATCGGGTACTTCAGCGACCGATCCAGATTGATCGGCTGATACATCAAGCCGTACAGATCCGTCACTCCATCGCGGGCCTTGACGGTGATCGGCACGGGCGGCTTCCATCCGGTTGCCGCGAGCTTGCCAATGTCCGCCGTCTCGAGCCGCAGGACGAGAGTTCCGTCGAGATCCCGCAGGACGGCAACAGGCGGCACGTTCGGCTTCGAATGGCTGTCGACGAAATACCGCCCGGAGTCGTGCAGCGTGATCTCGTGATTCGCGTCTTCCGGAGTCAGCAGGACCTGGTTGCTGCCGTCCATGCCGATGCGATACAGGTGCGTGAAATACGGATCACGCCCCCTCTCCTTTCCAACACCCTGGAAGATCAGCGTCCGCGTCTTCTCGTCGATGCGAACGAGCTGCGTGACGTTGCCTTCACCGGCGGTGATCCGGTGTTTCAATTTGCCGGACGCGAGGTCGTACAGATAGAGATGACCCCAGTTGTCGCGCTGTGAGAACCAGATCACTTCGTTCGATGGGAAGAGCACGCGCCAGTTGACGCGTCCGTTGCCCGATTCGAAGAAGGTGTCCACTTTCTCTTCGAGCACGTCGCGGACGGCGCCGGTCGACGCGTCGGCGACCCGCAGTTGCACGTGCTTGTGATCGCGGGACGTCGAGACGAAGGCGACCTTGGCGCTGTCAGGGCTCCAGTGGGCGTCCGACCACTCACCACCGCGGCACACGATGTGATCGCACAGGGTGCCCCGGTGCGGATCGGGCGCCATCGCAAACCGCGTCACCCGTGGCGTGTCGACGTCGACCACGACGCGGTGCAGCATGAAAATGTTTTCATCCCCGGGCAGCGGGTACTTCCAGGCCTGCAGGTTCGGATGGCCGACACGCGTATCGACGAGATACATCTCGCCGACCTTTCGTCCGTCGTGCTGGAACGTGGCGATCCGCTTCGAATCCGGCGACCACAGAAGGACCGGCCGGTCGCTCTTCGTCCAGCCCGCGTTGTTCGTCGCATAGCCGAAGTCCTTGACGCCGTCGGCGGTCAGCTGCGTCTCCTTGCCGCTTGCAACCTCGCGGACCCACAGGTTGTGCTCGCGCACGAAGGCGGTGCGTTTGCTGTCAGGCGACGGGATGTCGTTGCGCGCGGCCACACCACCGCGCCCGCGGCCTTCGGCGGGCGGCTGACCCACGGCGCCGGCGCCCCGCCCGCCCCCACCGCCGCATTGCGGCAGCGTGCAAGGCACCCTGGTGCGTTTCGCGGCATCAACGAGAAACGCCTCGCTCCCTTTCTCGGTGGTTATGCGATACCAGAACCGGGCGTCGTCGAGCCAGTTCGGTCGTACGCCTGTCCGAAGTACCAGCGGTGTGGTGTGGTAGCTCATGAACCGCTCGGCGCGCGCGTAGTCGTCCGCGGTAATCGCGCGCTGTTGGGCAACGACGGGCAGGGTCGCGGTCAACGCCGCGAAAGCGGCAGCAAGAAGAAGTCTCACCATGCGGCGCAATGTAGCATGAGGCATGACGACAACGATGCTCGCGCTTGCGCTGGCAATGACCCTTCAGGCGCCGGCTGCGGAGGCGGCCGAACGACAGGTCCGCGCCTTCGTGGACGCGTTCAACACCCGCAACATCGACGGCATGCTCGCTCTGGCGTCGGACGCCGTCCAGTGGCTGAGCGTGGATGGCGCGAAGGTTGGGGTGGAGACCGAGGGAAAGGACGCGCTGCGGGCGAGTATGACGAAATACTTTCAGCAGTGCCCGTCCTGCAAATCGGATCTCGTCTGGCTGAAGACTGCAGGGTCGCGGGTGACCGCCCTGGAGCGGGCGAACTGGACGAACCGCGCCGGAGTGGCGGTCTCACAGACGAGCCTGTCGGTCTATGAGCTGAAGGACGGCCGTATCCAGCGTGTGTATTACTTCCCCGCAGAGCGCGACACTCCCCGTCCTGGCCAAAGCGCCCGCGAGTGAACCTCGTCGTTTTCGTCTGGATCCTGACCTGCCTGATCTGGAGCACGGTCTGGCTGTTTCTGAAGCTTGGCGTGCGCGACGTGCCTCCCGTCTCGTTTGCCGCCATGCGCCTCATCATCGCGATTCTCG
>JACDCA010000159.1 GCA_013694635.1 Acidobacteriota bacterium
TCAATCTGTTCGTGGTCATGGTGCTCGGGGGACTCTGGCACGGCGCGGCGTGGAATTTCGTGATCTGGGGAGCGCTCCATGGCGCCTTGCTGTCGGTCGAACGGCTGCGCGGGAAAAGAGCGCTCTACGGTTCGCTGCCTCCCTCGCTGCGTGTCGCGCTCACATTCACGATCGTGCTCGTGACCTGGGTCTTCTTTCGCGCTCGTGATCTCCCGCATGCCTTCCGGTATCTCGGCGACATGTTTGCGCTGGGTACTCCCCAGGACGGCGCCCCTCTTCTGAGTGGCATCGTCCATCAGCCGTATTACCTGGGAACATTTCTGCTGGCAGGCACGATCGTGTGGGGCGCGCCGCAGACGTGGGAATGGACGCGCACGCTCACGCCGCAGAAAGCCGCGGCGGTGATCGCTTTGCTGGTTCTCTCAGCCCTGGTTCTCGCCACGCAGGCGTTCAACCCGTTCATCTATTTCATTTTCTGATGACGACGCCCGATCCTCTCCCGGCAGGCGGCGCAACCCGCGAGGAGATTGCGCAGATCGAAGTCGGCCAGACCACCGTCGGGCCGTTGACGGTTCGAGTGTTGTTGGCGTTTTTCCTGACGGCCATCTTCTCCGTCCCGATCGTGGAATGGTTCGGAAGCCGAGCCGCCCGCGGACGCGGCGACACAACCGCGTGGGCTCACCTGACCAGCGTCCCGGAGCAGATTCGCGCGCAGCTTGCCGGTGCCGGCGAAGGCGGCGGCCTCTGGGGCCGAACGGTCCTCGCAAATCGGGCGGTGCTGGCCGGGCTGAGCGGCTTCGAACGGGCGCTGGAGAACGACTCACTTCTGGGGAAGACCCTCCGGCCGCCGGCTCAATGGCTGATGACCGGCTGGCTCGGCGCGGGCAACGAGCGCGTCTATCCAGGGCGGCAAGGATGGGTCTTTTATCGGCCGGACGTCGAGCACGTAACGGGCCGGGGCTTTCTGGACCCGCGAGAGCTCCGCCGGCGAATCGCGGCCGCGCCGGAATGGGACAACCCGCCGCAGCCGGATCCGCGTCCGGCCATCGTCCAGTTCAAGAATGATCTCGCCGCTCGCGGGATCGTGCTGATCATCATGCCGGTGCCGTTGAAGCCATCGGTCCATCCCGAGAAACTCACCCGCCGCAACAGCGACAGATTGCCGCACAACCCGTCGTTCAATGTGTTCGTCGAGGAGCTGCGCCGCGAGGGCGTGCGGGTCGCCGAGCTCACGGGCGCCCTGGCGCGAGAGCGCGCCGGAGGACCGCAATACCTGGCGACCGACACGCATTGGCGTCCAGAAGCGGTTGAAGCTGCGGCGGATGAACTCTCGGGGCAGGTGGAAGCGGTCGCGCCCGCGAGGCCTGTTCCGCAACGCTACCGGATCGAGCGTGTTGAAGTCAGTAACCGCGGCGACGCGGCACGAATGCTGGACCTGCCGGAGGGAGCGTCCCTGTTCCCCACCGAAACAGTCTGGGTGCGGCGTGTTCTGAGTCCGGATGGAACGCCGTGGAGATCGGCGCGTGACGCCGACGTCCTCCTCCTCGGTGACAGCTTCACGAACATCTATTCGCTGGAGTCCATGGGCTGGGGAACATCGGCCGGCCTTGCCGAACAAGTGAGCTACGTGCTCGGACGTCCGGTCGATCGTCTGGTCCAGAACGACGCAGGGGCATTCGCGACCCGCGCCATGTTGCAGCGGGAACCGGATCGACTTACCGGCAAGCGGGTTGTGATCTATCAGTTCGCGGCGCGCGAGCTTTCGTTCGGGGACTGGAGGATCATTCGGATGAGAGACGACCGGTGACGACGCGGATCCCGGCGCTCGACGGCGTGCGCGGCCTCGCCATCCTCCTCGTCATCCTGTTCCATCACACCCTGATGCGTCCGGAGACCTTCTTCGACCGCGTCTACGTGAACCTGGTGCGCCTCGGGTGGTCGGGAGTTGATCTCTTCTTCGTGCTTTCCGGGTTTCTCATCACCGGCCTGCTCGTAGACGCAAAGGGAGGCCCGCACTACTACCGCAACTTCTACATCCGCCGCACGCTGCGGATCTTCCCGCTCTACTACGCGTTTCTCTTCTACACGCTGCATGTTTCTCCCTGGCTGTGGCCAGACACGGAGCTGGCCTCGATGGCGCGCGAAGCCATGGCCGGCCGCAGCGAGGCCTGGTACTGGCTCTACGGCTCGAACATACTGTTCGCGCGTGATCAGAACTTTGGCCATCCCAACCTCGCCGTCACGTGGTCACTGGCGATCGAGGAGCAGTTCTACCTGGTCTGGCCGCTTGTCGTCGCGATCACGAGCCGCCGCACGCTCATGTGGACGTGCGCGGGGCTGATAGTGACGGCGTTCGCCCCGCGGACCGCGCTCGCCGTGGGCGGCGCCCACGAAATACTGGCGTACGTCCTGCCGATGTGCCGGATGGACGCGCTCGCCGCAGGCGCGCTCGTTGCGCTCGCGATGCGTAGCGATCGAAGCGGACCGCCGGCGGCGCCCGCGCGTCTGATTACGCTGGCCCGGATTGTCGCCCCGGCCGCTGCCGCGACCGTGCTCGCGATCTGGTACGTCGAGGACCTGTTCGACAACGCCGACTGGAGCGAACCTCTCATGCAGACAGCGGGCTACACGACGCTCGCGCTCGGCTTCGCCGCGGTTGTGACCTTGGCGGCCAGTGGCCCGGCCAACTCGTGGATCACTCGTTTCTTCCGCCTCTCACCGCTGCGGACTTTAGGCCGTTACAGTTACGCGCTGTATCTGTTTCATGTCCCGGTCAGGCGATTCATCCGTGACGAGTACTTCCCCGTGGCATCCTTTCCGACCCTGTTCGGTTCCCCGCTGCCTGGTCAATTGCTGTTCTATGTCGCCGCCACCATCCCGGCGCTCGCGCTCGCGTGGCTCTCGTGGCACCTGTACGAGCGGCAGTGGCTGACGCTCACCAAGAACTTTCCGTATCCCCGATCGCCGGTGCCGCCAAGCTAGAATGACGGCCACATGTCGTGGACGGCTGGAACGCAGGTCTCGGGCTACGA
>JACDCA010000169.1 GCA_013694635.1 Acidobacteriota bacterium
AGCAAGCCGGGGAGTTGTACGAAAAAGCCATCCAACAGGAGCCACAGCATGCGGCCGCGCTGTCGGGCCTCGCGGCGCTGCATGCGATGCGATTCACCTTCACAACCGACAACGCGGAGCTCCAAAAAGCGGCGAACTACGCGACCCGCGCCATAGCCGCCGACCCGACACTGGGGGATCCGCACGTGTGGCTCGGTTACGCGCTGATGCGGTGGAACAGGATGGACGAGGCGCTCGCCGAGGAACTGAGAGCTGCGGAGCTCGCCCCGGACAACGGCTACCCGCCGTATTTTGCCGGTTGCGTGAAGCTCTTCAGTGGCCATGCGGCGGAGGCCATTCCGTGGTTCCAGAAGGCGGTGAAACGCGAGCCGCCGCACGGGTTCGCCTATGTCGGTCTCGGGTGGGCGCATCTGGCGCTCGGTAACCTGAAGGAGTGCCAGTGGTGCATCGAGCGGGCGATTGCTCTTGAACACGTCCCGGACGCTGCGCCCACGGCGGGCGCCAGCGGCTACCTCGGTGAATGCCTGCGGCTGCTTCGCCAACTGCCCGAAGCTCGCGCGGCGTGTATGGCAGGGATCGAAGCGGCAGAACGATCGGATCACATGTACCGGGACACGTACCGCGCGGTGTCGCTGTGCGCTCTCGGCCGGACCGCGCTGGACCAGGGAGACACGGTTGCCGCGCACGCCGCGTTGACACAGGTCGTCTCGCATATCCGCGGCAGGGAGCGGACACTCGGTGGCGGATTTCTCGTGGTCCAGGCCCTGGCAGGTCTGGCGAGGGCCGGGGACGGAGGGGAGTCGTTCGCGCAGGCATCTCGGTTGTTCGAGACGCGCGACCGATACAATTTCTCTGTTCTCCAGACCTGTGACGAGAGCACGACTCTCGTGGAGCTCGCACGCGCAGCTCAAGCTTTCGGCCTGCCTGCCGACGCAATGCTCGTGCGCGCGCGTGACGCGGGATCTTATGAGGCCCGACTGCTGTTAGAAGAGGGAGTACGTCGATGATTCTTGTGGCTGGATCGACCGGGTTCGTCGGGCAGCGAGTGGTCCGGCGTCTTGCCGGCCAGGGACGCCGGGTGCGCGCGCTGGTGAGGCCGGGCGCCGACGCCGGCAAGGTCGACGCGATTCGCGCCGAGGGCGTCACGTTCGTTGAAGGGGACTTGAAGGATCCACCATCGCTCCGTGTGGCGTGCGACGGGGTCTCGACGGTGATCTCGACGGCATCGGCCACGATTTCGCGTGGCGCCGGCGACACGATCGACACGGTCGATCGCGACGGGCAACTTGCCCTGGTGGATGCGGCGCGAGACGCAAAGGTTCGACACTTCATCTACCTGTCGTTCAGCGGCAACATGGATGTGCCCTCTCCGCTGCACGACGCCAAACGTGCCGTCGAACGTCGGGTCAAGGAGGGCCGCATGACGTACACGATCGTGCGCCCTTCGATCTTCATGGAGGTGTGGCTGAGCCCGCATGCGGGGTTCGATCCGGTGGGGGGCAGCGTGCGGATATTCGGCACCGGGGACGCGCCGATCAGTGTGATCTCCGCTGCGGACGTCGCCGAGTACGTCGCGGCCTGCGTTGAAAATCCCATGGTCCACAACCAGACGATCGAGCTCGGAGGGCCGCGGGCCGTCTCGTTGAACGACGTCGTCGACATGTTCGAACGCGCGCTGGGACGCAGCGTGCAGCGCAACTACGTCCCGGCAGCCGCTCTCGAACAGCAGGTTGCGACTGCGGCCGAGCCCCTCCAGAAGACGCTCGCAGCTCTGGCGCTCGGCGTCTCACGGGGCGATGCGATCGATTCCGGACCCGCCCTCGTGAAGGCGCGCATCACACTGACGCCCGTCAGTGATTATGTGAAGCGCGTCGCCGGACTTCAAGTCTGAGACGCGAGCGAGCGCAGCCGAGCGAGCCACGCGAACGGAGCGGGGGAGGGGCCCTGCGAGTGCGCGTGTAAGGGGTCTGGGGACGAAGTCCCCAGAGTAAGATTGAACAGTGGCGGACTACAAACCCCAGACGATTGAAAAGAAGTGGCAGGAACACTGGCGCGACACACGCGCCTTTGAAGTCACCGAGGATCCTTCCAAGCCCAAGTTTTACTGCCTCGAGATGTTCGCGTACCCGTCAGGGCACGCGCACGTCGGCCACGTCCGCAATTACATGATCGGCGACGTCGTCGCGCGGATGAAGCGGATGCGCGGCTTCAATGTGCTGCATCCGTTCGGATGGGACGCGTTCGGGCTGCCGGCCGAGAACGCCGCGATCCAGAACGGCACGCATCCCGAGCAGTGGACGCTGGAGAACATCGCGCATATGAAAGGGCAGCTCCAGCGGATCGGTATCAGCTACGCCTGGGAGCGCGAGATCGCCACCTGCCGGCCCGACTACTACCACTGGAACCAGTGGGTCTTCCTGAAGATGCTCGAGCGCGATCTTGCGTACAAACGCAAGTCGAACGTGAACTGGTGCCCCAGCTGTCAGACGGTCCTTGCCAACGAGCAGGTGATCGACGGCGCATGCTGGCGTTGCGGGACCGCGGTGACGATGCGCGAGCTCGAACAGTGGTTCTTCAGGATCACGAAGTACGCCGACGAGCTGCTCGCGTCCGCGGAGAAGGACCTCCAGGG
>JACDCA010000176.1 GCA_013694635.1 Acidobacteriota bacterium
TCGTAGCAGTCCCGGGCGCGGGCGTACTTCCTCTCCTCCAGGTAGAGATCGCCGAGCTCCTCGTAATTCCCCGCGGACGGGTTCTGCAGCACCATCGCCTCGAGGTGGCTGATCCGCTTACGGCGCCCGAACGAGTCGAACGACTGGCGGAGCAGTGCGAGGTCGGGAACGACCTCCATCCCGATGTACACCAGCGCGCCGAGCGGACCGAGAAAGATGATGATCCACAGCCAGATGGTGTCCGGGCGACGGCGGATGAAGTGGACCATCGCCAGCGCCTGAAGCAGCACGCCCCACGGGAACAGCAGGGAGAACACCGTGGCGGAGTATAGCCGGGCGCGGATTGTGCAGTCACATCCGAAGCGTGCCTGCCGAGATCGCCATCGTCCTCAATTCACGGTCGGGATCCGCCCCCAGGCAGGCGGAGCTTGCCCGAATCCTTGAAGTGGCAGGTGTCGTTGCCGACATCCACAGCGTTCCGGTGGAACGTGAACGCGCGGGGCAGTGGATCGGCGGTCTCGCGAATCAGTACGAGACGCTCGTGGCGGCAGGCGGGGATGGCACCGTCTCATCAGTCGCGGCAGCTGCCGCAAAAGCGGGAAAGACACTCGGGGTGATTCCGGTGGGCACATTGAACCACTTCGCGCGCGATGCCGGCATCCCCGTGGTCCTCGAGCAGGCAATTGTCGTGCTTGCGGCTGGCCATACACGATCGCTTGACGCCGGCGTCGTCAACGATCGGATCTTCATCAATAACGCGAGTATCGGCGCCTACCCGCGGATGGTGTGGGAACGTAAACAGGCGGGGCAGCGAGGCCTGCCCCGTCCTGTCGCGCACCTTCTCGCCGTCGTCGACACGTGGCTGGAGCTCTCGTGGATCACCGTCCGCCTGTCCGTCGACGGCCGGGAGCTGGTGCGTCGCAGTCCGTTCGTCGTCGTCGGCAACAATGAATACGAAGTCGAAGGCATGCAATTCGGAAAACGCGCGACGCTGACGGCGGGCCGGTTGTCGCTCTACGTTGCGCCCGACAGCGGACGGCTGGACGGGGTGGCGCTCATCGCCCGCGCGCTCGTGGGCCGGTTGAAGCAGTCGGACAAGTTCGAGGCGTGGCTGGCGTCATCGATCGCGATAGACATGACGAAGCGGGAGATTGCCGTCGCCCTCGACGGCGAGATCCATGTGCTCGACGCTCCCCTGCGCTTCAGCGTGAAGCCTGGCGCTCTGAACGTGATCGTTCCCGCGGAGAGGGAAGGCTGAGATGCGCACGCTCGTGCATCTCTCGGACCTGCATTTCGGACGGATCGATCCGATCGTGCTCGACCCGCTGCGCGCCGCGGTGCTCGAAGCGAAGCCCGACCTGGTGGCGATTTCCGGCGACTTCACCCAGAGGGCACGGCGCACGCAGTTCGCCGCCGCCCGGGAGTTCGTGGACTCTCTGCCGCGGCCGAGCCTCGTCGTGCCCGGCAACCATGACGTGCCGCTCTGGAACGTCGCCCGGCGCTTCCTCACGCCGTTCACGCGCTACAAGCGATACATCTCGCCGGAGCTCGAGCCCGAGTACGAGGACCAGGAGATGATCGTGATCGGCGTCAATACGGCACGCTCGTTCGCGCACGGCGAAGGGCGGATCAACGCCCGGCAGGTCGAGCGCATCGTGCAGCGACTGGCGTCGGCCCCGGGCGCGCTGGTGCGCGTCATCGTCACGCATCACCCCTTCGATCTGCCGCCCGGAGTACGGGAGAGCCGTCTCCTCGGCCGCGCCCGCATGGCAATGGCAACCCTGGCGAAGGCCAACGCGGACCTGTTTCTTTCGGGCCACCTGCATCTGAGCCACGCATCCCACTCGGTGGAGCGGTACCGGATCGAGGGTCACTCGGCGCTCATCGTCCAGGCCGGCACGGTGTCGATGCGTGGGCGGGGAGAGCAGCCGTCGTTCAACGTGTTGAGGATCCACCGTCCGGAGATCGAGCTCGTGAAATATGTCTGGGACGGCTCGTCGCAGACGTTCGTCGCCACGGCGGTGGGGCGGTATCGCCATACCAGCGAGGGCTGGATCAGCGCGTAAGCTCCGCTCCCGCGGCGATCAACAGGTTCTACTTCTTGCGTTCGCCGATCATGTAGCAGAGGCCGTCCGGCCCGCTTTCATTTCTCCTCTTCGATCAGGCGTCGGAGCTTCTCGATCGCGCGCGTCAGCGACCGCCGTCGCTTCTTCAGGCCTTCCCAGACGTCTCCGACGCGCTCGACGCGCCCCGGCATGGTGCGCAACGTGATCGATTGCGGCTCGACGTCTCCCGACTCGAGCTCCTCCCAGGTGCACGGCGCCGATACGGGCGCGCCAGGCTTGGGCCGGACCGCGTACGCCGCGGCGAAGGTCGCGCTGTAGTTGTTGCGCCCGGTATCAACGAGAATACGCCCGCCCCGGTCCTTCTTGCTGAACTCCTGCGTGAGGTGCCTGGGATCACGCTTCACGAGCAGCGCTCCGACGACGCCGGCAAATCGGGCGACGTCGCCGACATGAGCCTTCCCATCGATCGGCACCGCGATGTGGAAGCCTTTCGAGCCGGACGTTTTCACCCAGCTCGGCAAACCGAGCTCGTCGAGCAGATCGCGCAACGCGAGGGCCGCCGCGCGAAGGACGTCAGGCTCGTCGCGTGCGGGGTCGAGGTCGAACACGCAGATGTCCGGGTGATACAGGTTGGGCACGCGGCGGTTCCAGACGTGCGGCGTGATGCAGTTCTGATTGACGACCCACAGCAGCGACCGCGTGTCGTTGATCAGCGGGTGGTTGACGGTTCCACCCTCTTTCGGCACCTCGACACGTTCGAGCCATGCGGGGAACCCTTTCGACACATCCTTCTGGATGAACCCCTTCTTGTGGATGCCCGCGGGATAGCGCTCCATCGTGACCGGCCGGCCGCGAACGTGCGGGATCATCACCGGTGCGATCGCTTCGTAGTACGCGGCGAGCTCCCCCTTCGTGATCGCAGGGTGCTTTCCCTCCGCGGGGAACAGCACTTTCTCAGGATGCGTGATCACGGCCACGGTTCAACTCGCCACGGTTCAACCCGCCACGGTTCAACACGGTGCAACACTGTCTAACCTTCTCTGACGACTTGATCGGCCGGCTTGTCGAAGCGGACACTTAGCAGGCGCGGATGCCGCAGCTTGCCGTTGACCGTCCACTCAATGAATGCCACCTGCACCACCATCTCGGGGCGCACCCAGTGCGCGCGGAGACGCGGTAATCCAGTGGCTTTCGTGAACGGGGACTTCGGGATCTCGAGCGCGTCGAGCCGCGCACGAAGATCGAGCAGCAGCTTGGTGTCGAATCCGGTGCCGATCTTCCCGGCAAACACGAAATCCTCTCCCTCGAAATACCCGACCAGCAGAGCGCCAAGCCCGACGCGCGCCCCCTGCGGATCGGTAAATCCTCCTACGACGAGCTCCTGTGTGGCCTCGCACTTCATCTTCAGCCAGTGCGGCGACCTGCGGTGTTCGTAGGGGGACCCACGCCGCTTCGCGATCACACCTTCCCAGCCTTCTTCGCGCGCTCGCGTCCACGGCTCGGGATCGTCCAGTTGCGCGACCGGGCGGATGGGCGCTTTCAGCGGAAGTGATTCGAGCAAGGCGTGCCGCTCCTCGAGCGGCAACCGCGTCACGTCACGACCGTTGAGCCACAGGATGTCAAAGACGTCGTACACCCCGTCACGATCCCAGGTGATCTCGCCGTCGAGAATGACTTCGTCCACGGGCAGCCGCTGGATGGCGTCGGCCAGCTTCGGCATGTTCTGCGGCAGCCGGTTGCGGGAATAGAGCCGTACGTCGTTCCCCCGCTTATACGCCAGCAGCCGGATCCCGTCGAACTTCCGCTCGAAGATCCAGTCGGGTCCGGTGAAGCGCTCCTGTGTCAGCGTTGCCGCCATGGGCTCGAGCCATTCCGGTAATTCGCTCACGGGTGGTAAGCCTTTTCGCCGGCCAGGATCTTCACCGGCAGATTCCCGATCGATGCGCAGTATCGAACCACGGCCCGCTTCCTCAGGGACCCGCAACCGCGAGGGCTGAAGGTGCTGAACACGTACGGCGACGTAGACGAGAACCAGGTGAACCCGCGGAATCCTCGAGCGAGCGGACCATCAGGATCGCGCACCCGGAGCGAACGGTTAGAGCCGCTGACGTGCACAACGACGCGGATGTTCCCAATGACGAACTCGTCGGCCTCGCGTTCTCTGTCGTCGCTCAAGTCGAGGGGCGCAGTGATCGGCTCATCACGCAGCAGGACGCGAACGCCAGCCGCCGGATGATAGCGAACCCCCGTGCCTTCGAGAATGAAGCTGCGGATGGTCGCTGGTGCCGTCGGCGGGAGCCGGATGTCATTGGTCGAGCCGCTCCCAGCGGTGTTCGGGCCGGGTTTCAATGGATGGAGACCGGCGATGCTGAGGAAATCGTGCCGGTAGTCCGCTTCGTGTTTCGTGCGCCAGCCCTGTGCGGCGGCGTTGGCCTGCTCAGTCACGCCCGCGGCAGGCGCCGGGTCCTCGCGCGAGCCGCGGAGGACAATCGGCGCGCATTTCAGCAGAGAGGTCACGTCAGCTTTTGTAACACGAGGGCGGGCGTTTCTTCCGTCCCGTCGGTTGCGCGACGATCCCGGCGGGCGTACAGTCCCGGAACCATGTCTCCAACGATCCTGGCACTCGTGTTCGGCGTGCTCTTCGCACCACCTGCGCTGCAATCGGCCCTGCTTTTGGCGCAGAGCGCGCCGGCGGCTGCGACCCCCCAGCCGGTCCCCACACCGCAGGAGCGCGTCCAGCAGCTCCAGGCGAAAGTTTTGGAGCTCGAGAAGTCGGCCGGGTCCAACGATCCGGCGCTTGCAACGGCGCTGAACGAGCTGGCGATCGTTCACTTTCAACAGGGGGATTTCGCCGCGGCCGAGCCGCTCTTTCGACGCACGCTGAGCATCCGCGAGACCGCACTCGGCCCCGATCACCCGCACACCGCGCAGGCTCTCAACAATTTGGCGCAGGTTCTTCAGGAACGAGGCAACTACCCTGTTGCGGAGCCGATGCTCGAGCGCGCACTCGCGCTGTACGAGAAGATCCGAGGCCCGGACCACCCCGAAGTTGCTACGGCACTGAACAATCTGGCCGGGCTCTACCGGGTCTCAGGCAACTACGCGCGGGCCGAGCCCCTCTATCTTCGCGCACTAGCCATCAACGAGAAGGCCGGCTCCGACCACCCAAGCGTCGCGGTCGTTCTGAACAATCTCGGGTTGATGTTTCATCGGCAAGGGAACCTCGAGAAGGCCCGCCCCGTCATGGAGCGCTCGCTTGCGATTCGAGAGAAGGCGGTCGGACCGGATCATCCGGATGTCGCACGCGCGCTGAACAACCTGGGGATCCTTTCGCAGGAACAGGGAGATCTCGCGAAGGCGGAGCAGCTCTATCGCCGGGCGGTCCAGATCTACGACAAGGCGTTCGGCCGTCAGCATCAGTTGTACGGTCAGACACTGAACAACTTGGCCGTGGTTCACCTGGTCAAGGGTGAGTACGCCGTCGCCGGTCCCATGTACGAGGAGGCTCTGGCGGTACGGGTTGCGGCGCTGGGCCCGACGCATCCCGACATGACCGTAGCGCTAACCAGCCACGCGATCTATCTCGATGTCACCGGCAAGATCAGCGAGGCGGTCAAACGGCAGACCGAGTCGGCGAACGTCACCGAGCGCAATCTCGATCTGATTCTGGCGAGCGGCTCAGAGTCGCAGAAGCTTCGGTACATGGAGACGTTCACCGAGAACACCGACATCACCGTGTCGATGCACCAGGTATCGGCGCCGCGTGACGGCGCGGCTCAGTATCTTGCGCTGACGACGCTCCTGCGCCGCAAGGGCCGGGTGCTCGACGCCGTCGGAGGCGCGCTCGGGGCGCTTCGTGAGCGGATGTCGGTTGACGATCGTGCGGCGCTCGACCGGCTGTCGGCTGCGCGTACGCAGCTGGCGCGCCTGGTCCTCCGTGGCCCCGGTCGCCAGGAGGCAGCGGCGTTCAGCGGCGACGTCGCTGCGGCTGAGGAACAGGTACAACAGGCAGAACGCGACATCAGCACACGAAGCGCAGCGTATCGCGCGCAGACACGTCCGGTGACCGTCGAGGCCGTACAGGCGGCGCTGCCACCAGGGGCGGCACTGGTGGAGATTGCTGTTTATCGTCCGTTCAACAATCGAGTGGCGCACGTCGAGAAGCGCTTCGGTGCCGCACGCTACGTGGCGTATATCGTGCGCCCGGGACAGGCGCCGGCGTCGGTGGACCTTGGGGACGTCAAGGCCATCGATGGGCAGGTCGAGGCTTTTCGTCGCGCGTTGTCGAGTCCGAAGAGCTCTGGCCTGCGTCCCGCGGCAACCGCCCTGCACAAGAGCCTCGTAGGGCCGCTGCTGCCATTGATCGGCGGCGCGCAGAGGCTGTTTATCTCACCTGATGGCGCACTGAACCTCGTGCCATTCGCTGCGCTACAGGACCAGAACGGCCGGTATCTGGTGGAGGCCCATGAAGTCAGCTACGTGACGACCGGCCGCGACCTGCTCAGACTGCAGGAGCGCGCGCCGGAAAGCCGGCGAGCATTGATCGTTGCGAACCCGGAGTTTGGCCCCCTTCCGTCGGACCCTGCGCCTGCAACAGACGTCCGGCTCGACCGCGCGATCGATCTGTCGCGCGCGCGCTTCACCCCGCTTCCTGGAACCGCGGCCGAAGCCAGTGCGCTCGCCGTCCTGATGACGGAGGCGGACGTTCGCACGGGACGCGACGCCACCGAGGCGTCGCTAAGGAGCGTGCACGGGCCGAGGGTGCTGCACCTGGCGACTCACGGATTTTTCCTCAGTGTCGGCCAGCCAGGTTCGAACGCGGCAGCGCGGGCTCTCGTGCACGATGCCGCACCGAAGAGCGCGATCACCTCCGCCGACAATCCATTGCTTCGCTCCGGCCTCGCATTCGCCGGCGCTAATGCGCGCTCCGGAGGCGATGGCGATGACGGCATCCTGACCGCACTCGAAGCGTCGAGCCTCGACTTGTGGGGGACTCGTATGGCGGTGCTGTCGGCCTGCGAAACCGGCGTAGGAGAGACGCGCAGAGGCGACGGCGTGTATGGCTTGCGGCGCGCGCTCGTGGTGG
>JACDCA010000180.1 GCA_013694635.1 Acidobacteriota bacterium
GGCGTTCCCCGAGGCGTTCGAGCGTCACGCGAACATCACCTACGCCGAGTTCCAGCGCAAACTCGCCGCGAACTAACTTTGCACGTCGCACGTAGTATCATCCGCCCCATCCTGGAGAGTTGATGCATCCAATTACAGCCTTGATGTCGGCCCTTGGTGTGCTCACGGCGGTGTATGTCGCGGGCTGGGCGCGTGCGGTCGCAGCCGCCCGCGGCCTGGGAAGCCGCGCGCCCACTCCGGCGACCGATACGCGCTTTCCCTCGCTGCTGCAGATCCTGATCGGGGGTGTGACGAATTTCTTCGACGCGCTCGGCATCGGATCGTTTGCGACATCGACAGCCATCTTCAAGTTCCTGAAGATGGTCCCGGACCGCGTGATCCCGGGGACGTTGAACGCCGGCCACACCCTCCCGACCGTCGCCCAGGCCTACATCTTCACGTCGGTCATCCGGGTCGACGTCCTGACGCTCTTCTCGATGATCGCGGCCGCCGTGCTGGGGGCCTGGCTCGGCGCAGGATTCATCGCGCACTGGTCGAAACGGAAGGTGCAGATCGGGATGGGCCTTGCGCTGCTTGCCGCGGCGGCATTCATGCTGATGCGGAATCTCGGCGCCTTCCCGCCGGGCAGCGACGAGATCGGGGTGCGAGGGGTGAAGCTGGCAATCGCGGTCGCCGGCAACTTTGCGCTGGGCGCGCTGATGACCCTGGGGATCGGACTCTACGCACCCTGCATGATTCTCGTGAGCCTGCTGGGGATGAGCGAGAAGACCGCGTTCCCGATCATGATGGGCTCGTGCGCGTTCCTGATGCCGATCGGCAGCCTGCGATTCATCCGCGAGCAGAGCTACAGTCTCCGCGTCGCTCTCGGCCTTGCGATCGGCGGGATTCCGGGGTCCATCATTGCCGGATTGTGGGTGAAGTCACTCGACCTCAGCACCGTGCGGTGGCTGGTGATCGTCGTCGTCATTTATGCGGCGGTGACGATGATGATCTCCGCGTTTTCATCCACCGACGTCCCTGACGAGAAAGGGGCCGCCGGGGTCAAAACGTGATCCGTGCGCGCGCGTCCACTGCCGCCGTGTTGCTCGTCGCCTCGTCGGCGGCATGGACGCCGCAGACCAGCGGCGTGACGGTGCGGCTGCGCGGCGTGAGCGCGGTCAACGATCGCGTGGTGTGGGCGAGCGGAGCCAGCGGCACGGTGCTGCGCACGACCGACGGCGGCGCCACCTGGAAGACAGCGCCGGTGCCCGACGCCGCGCAGCTCGACTTCCGTGACATCGACGCCTTCAGCGAGACGATCGCCTACGTCATGAGCATCGGCAATGGCGAGGCGTCGCGCATCTACAAGACGGTGGACGGCGGCCGGCACTGGGCGCTGCAGCTCGCCAACAAGGATCCCAAGATCTTCCTGGACGCCATGGCTTTCTGGTCGCCGGAGGCCGGTGTCGCGTTCAGCGACTCGGTGGACGGCCGGTTCGTCATCTTCATGACAACCAACGGCGGAGACACATGGACGCCGGTGGCAGCCGACCGCCTGCCTCCCGCACTGCCGAACGAAGGAGCCTATGCGGCGAGCGGCAGCAACCTGGCCATGGCCGGCTCGCACGTCTGGATAGGAACGACCGCCTCACGGGTGCTGCATTCCGTGGACCGCGGGCGGACGTGGTCGGTGACGCAGACCCCGGTCGTGACGGGCGCATCCGCCGGTATTTTCTCGATCACCTTCCGCGATGCCCTTCACGGCCTCGTGGTCGGCGGCGACTTTCAGAAAGAGCGCGAGGCCGTGGACAACGCCGCCGTCACCGCTGACGGCGGCAAGACCTGGACGCTCGTGAAGGGCCTCACCGGCTACCGTTCCGCCGTGGCGTACGTGCCGGAATCGAAGCGGTCCTGGATCGCCGTGGGCCCGCTTGGATCCGACCTGAGCACCGATGACGGCAAGTCGTGGACGCCCGTCGCCGGGCCGGGCTTCCACGCGTTCAGCGTTTCGCGGAGCGGACGCGTCGGTTGGGGCGTTGGCGAACGCGGAGCGATTGCGCGACTGGCAACTCACGACTAGCCACCAGCGACTCTCTTATGATGCGCAGATTCGATGGGGTCGTCGGCGCACCGGTGATCCTGAGAATCACCCCGCGCCCGTAGCTGACCAGATACAGTTCCCCGTCCGCATCCACGCCGAACGAGCTGATGTTCGAGAGCTGCGAGGTGCCGCCAAACTCGCTGGTGTGCTCGCGCAGGTCGGATGCCGTCGCCTCACCCGCTGCGTTCAACGTCAACGCGATCGACCAGACGCGGCTCGACACGAAATCCGCAAAGACGTAGCGCCCTCTGAATGCGGCGCCGAGCGACGTGCCGCGATAGACGACCCCGCCGGTGATCGACCCGCCGCTGTTACGGTCGTACTCATGGACAGGTTCCACCAGCGGCGTGAATGCGGGCGGGCGCGACGTCACGTTGTCGTGCGCTCCTTCGCGGTTCCGCCAGCCGTAGTTGCGGCCACCCCGGCCCCGCGGTTCGTAATCGACCTCCTCGAACCGGCTCTGCCCCACATCCCCGACGACCAGCGCCCCTGTCCCGCCGCGCGCCACATCGTCAAAGCTGTATCGCCACGGATTCCGCCATCCGAAGCTCCACACCTCCGGCCGCGCACCCCCTCCCGCGAAGGGATTGTCCGCAGGCACGACGTAGCCGATTGGATGTGACTCCGGCACGTTGACGTCCACGCGCAGCATCTTGCCGAGCAGCTCCGCACGGTCCTGCGCCCGGTGGTCGGGATCGTTGCCCGAGCCGCCGTCGCC
>JACDCA010000208.1 GCA_013694635.1 Acidobacteriota bacterium
AAGCGTTACCAGATCCAGCCGGTGTGGCGCGCCGACCGCCCGGCGCGGGGACGATTCCGCGAGTTCTACCAGTGCGATGTGGACGCCATCGGCTCGGACTCACCGGTCGTCGAGGTCGAGATACTCGCCGCGGTCAGCGACGTGCTGCAGCGGCTTGGTTTCAATGATTTCGTGATTCAACTGAATCACCGCGAACTGCTGACGGCATTGCTGACCACGGCCGGGATCGACGCGGCACTCCACGCGACGGCGCTGGTCGCCATCGATAAACTCGACAGGGCGGGGCGGGACGCCGTTCAGGCTGACATGGTGACGCGTGGCGTCTTGCCGGAGAGCGCGCGCGCCTGTCTGGACGCGTTTGAAGACAAGGACACGTTCGACCGGCGGGTGCTGCAGCATCCCCTGGGTTCCGGCGCGAGCGCGAATCTTGCGGAGATTCTGAGGCTCGCCGAGTCCACGCCGGGGCGGGGGCGAGTGAAGCTGACGCCGAGGCTGGCGCGCGGCCTGTCGTACTACACGGGGTCGATCATGGAAGTCACCGTTCCGGACCTCGCGGGGAGCCTTGGCGGTGGCGGAAGGTATGACGGCCTCATCGGCATGTTCTCCGGCGAGCAGCTCGCGGCATGCGGGCTTTCACTGGGCCTCGAGCGCATCCTGGTTGTGATGACCGAGCGCAACATGTTTCCGGCGCATGTCGCTGGTGGCGGCGCTGATGTCATGGTCAGCTTGTTCGAAGGGGAGCCCGTCGAAGAGGCGCTCAAGCTCGCGTCAGAGCTGCGCGCGGCCGGGTTGCGCACGGAGTTGTATCCCGAGCCTGACAAGCTGGGCAAACAATTGAAATACGCCGCGGCGCGCGGTGTGAAGTTCGTGACCGTGGTTGGCGCCGACGAACGCGCCCGCGATGAGGTGACGCTGAAAAACATGCAAACAGGAGAGCAGACAACGGTGAGTCGTGCAGAGGTCGCATCCCGCATTCCGCGTCCCGCATCCCGAGACAGTTCATGAACATCCAGCCCCTCGGTTCTCTCGCGCGCACGCATACGGCCGGCGAACTGACCGCGGCCGACGTCGACAAGGACGTCGTCCTGCTCGGATGGGTGCACCGCGTCCGCGATCTCGGATCGCTCGTGTTCATCGATATTCGCGACCGTCACGGATTGACGCAGGTCGTCGCGCGGGCCAACGACGCGCTGGTGGACGAGGCCAAGAAGCTGCGTTCGGAGTTTGTCGTCGCGGTGATCGGCAAGGTGGTCGCCCGCGCCGCAGATGCCCTGAATCCGCGGATGAAGACCGGGGAGATCGAGGTCGAGGCGCGCGAGATCCGGCTGCTCAACGACGCCAAGGTTCCGCCGTTCCCGATCAGCAGCGACGAAGCGCCGGTTGCCGAAGAGATGCGGTTGAAGTACCGGTACCTCGACCTGCGCCGGCCGCGGATGCAGCGGAATATCGCGCTGAGACACCGCGCGACGATGGAGATCCGCAAGTACTTCGATGAGGACGGCTTTCTCGAGATCGAGACGCCGATGCTGACGAAGTCGACGCCCGAAGGGGCGCGCGACTCCCTGGTGCCGAGCCGCGTGCATCCCGGCGAGTTCTACGCGTTGCCGCAATCGCCGCAGATCTTCAAGCAGATCCTGATGATCTCGGGCATGGACCGGTATTTCCAGATCGTGAAGTGTTTCCGCGACGAAGACCTGCGCGCCGACCGGCAGCCGGAGTTCACGCAGGTCGATCTCGAAATGTCCTTTGCGACCGAGGATCTCGTCTTCAACACGATCGAGCCGCTGATGGCACGCCTGATGGCGTTGATCGGCAGGTCTGCGCCGGCCCCGTTTCGACGGCTTCCCTACGCTGAGGCCATCGCGAAATACGGCTCCGACAAGCCGGACCTCCGCGCGGGTATGGAGATTCACGACGTGTCCGCCGCGTTCGCTGACTCCAGCTTCAGTGTCTTTCGCAGTGTCGTGGAGAGCGGCGGAGCGGTCCGAGCGTTCGCCGTCAAAGGGGGAGCGCGATACTCGCGGAAGGAACTCGACGAGCTGACGGCGCAGGCGAAGCAGCTTGGCGCCACGGGGCTCGTCTGGGCGCGAAACGCGGACGGCGTCGTCCAGAGTTCCGCGCTGAAGGCGGCGGGTGAGGAGACGATCGGGCGCGCGCTGGAGATGACCGGCGCCGGCACCGGCGATCTGGTGCTGATAGCGGCAGGCCAGCCGGATTCGACGTCGAGAGTGCTTGGCGCCCTGCGTCTCTCTGTGGCGAAGACGCAGAACCTGCTCGATCCGGATCGATTCGAGTTTCTCTGGGTCGTGGATTTTCCGATGTTCGAGTGGATCGAGGAGGAGGGTCGCCACGAGTTCATGCACCATCCGTTCACGGCGCCGCTCGAGAGCGATGCGCACCTGCTCGAGTCGGATCCGGGACAGGCGCGGGCGCGAGCCTACGATCTCGTGCTCAACGGAAGCGAGATCGCGGGCGGCAGCATCCGGATCCACGACCAGACACTGCAAAAGCTGATTTTCAAGCTCCTCCAGATCAGCGATGAGGAGGCGAAGCTGCGGTTCGGTTTCTTTACCGAGGCGCTCGAATACGGCACGCCGCCGCATGGTGGCATTGCCATCGGCCTCGACCGCACCGTCGCGATCCTGTGCGGAGAGCCGTCTATCCGAGACGTGATTGCGTTTCCGAAAACCGCCCAGGCCGTCGATCTAATGGCCGGCGCCCCCTCCCCCGTGAGCAACAAGCAGTTACAGGAATTGAAACTCGGTCCGTCGAGCTGACGATGAGCACTGCTGGCCGTTACGCACCGCGCATCCCGCACCGCGCATCCCGGTGTAACATCGACTAGGAGGACCTATTCCGCCCGCCACTGCCACTCGAAAAATCGATCTGCCCGAAGCCGGGGCCGAAACGCTGTTCGGTCCGCTTGACGAAAACCTCAAGCTGCTCGAGGCGCAATTCAACGTCCTGATCCGGACCAACCAGAAGGAAGTCATCGTCGAAGGGGACGCCGCGGATGTGGGTCGCGCCGAGCGTGTGCTCGGCCAGCTGACCAGCATGATGGATGAGGGGTACAAGCTCGGCAAAGGCGATGTGAAGACCGCGGCGCAGCTGGTGTCGCAGGACGAGAACGTCGAGCTGTCGGAATACTTCCTGCGCGGGGCTGCGAGGACGTCCGGCAAGCGCCAGGTGATGCCGAAAAGCGTCAACCAGCGCCGGTATCTCGACGCCATCGAAAAGCACGACATCGTCTTCGGGATCGGGCCCGCCGGCACCGGGAAGACCTATCTCGCGATGGCGCAGGCCGTGGCGTATCTCCTCGCGAAGCGTGTCAGCCGCATCGTCCTCGCGCGTCCGGCGGTCGAAGCGGGGGAAAAGCTCGGCTTTCTGCCGGGCGACCTGCAGGAGAAAGTGAATCCGTACCTGCGGCCGCTCTACGACGCGCTCTACGACATGATGGAGGTCGAGCGCGCCGACCGCCTGCTCGAGCGCGGCACGATCGAAGTCGCACCGATCGCGTTCATGCGGGGACGGACGCTGAACGATGCGTTCGTCATCCTGGACGAGGCGCAGAACACGACGTCCGAGCAGATGAAGATGTTCCTGACGCGACTCGGGTTCGGATCGAAGGCCGTGGTGACCGGCGACATCACGCAGATCGATCTGCCGACCGGGCGCACCTCTGGACTCATCGAAGCCATGAAGGTGGTGGGCAACGTCGAGGGCATTGCGTTCGTCCGGTTCGACGAAAAGGACGTCGTGCGCCACGCGCTCGTGCAGCAGATCGTGAAGGCGTACGACGCTTACGGTAGTGGATCCCGACAGTAGAAGGCTCCGCGTGTCGGTCACCGACAGCCGCGGACGTCCGGTGCGGGACGGCGGGCTGGCGCGGTGGCTGACTGGAGTGGCGCCGCGCACGGCGCGAGGCGAGCTCGCGGTCGCCCTCGTCTCGGACGGACGGATGCGCATCCTCAATCGCAGCTACCGGCGCAAGGATATCGCGACCGACGTTCTGAGCTTCGGGCCCGCACCCCGCATCCCCCATTCCGCACCCCGCGTCCTTGGCGACATCGTGATCGCGAGGGGTGTCGCGGCGCGCCAGGCGCGCTACGCAGGGCACTCGTACCAGACGGAGCTGCGCGTGCTTTCGCTGCACGGGCTGCTTCACCTGCTTGGCTATGATCATGAGGATCGCTCGGATAACGGCCGCATGGCGCGTGCCGAAGCCAGGTTGCGGAAGAAGGGTGGCTTGCGAGCAGGGTTGATCGGACGTTGATTCCGCTCCTGGTCTTCCTGCTCGCGCTTGCCGCTGTCTACGTCGGCACCATCGAGACCGCGTTCAGCGCGCTCATGAAGCTGTCGCTGCGGCTGATGGCCGAGCGCGGCGGACGCGACGATCGCCTCGGCTACTACCTCGAGAACCCCGTCCAGCT
>JACDCA010000249.1 GCA_013694635.1 Acidobacteriota bacterium
CCGCCGAGGGAGGTGCGCCGACGAAGCTCGGCGCCGGCGATTCGCTCACCGTCGAACCAGAGAGCGGTGATCTCATCGTCAAGCTCGACGAAGGCGCCCGGGTTCGGCTGGTCAGAATGAGAGCCACCGGTGGCGCGGTCGAGGAGATCCCGCTGCGCGGCGACCTGCGGTTGATTCCGCGCCCGCTCGTCCCCGGCGCTGTGCGCCAGGGACGATTGGCGTTGTCGGTTGCGTCGGCCGACTCATGGTTCTGGCACGCAGCGACGCTCGATCTCAAGACGGGTGTGGTGACGAAACTCGCCGACCCCAATCCTTCGGATTTTCATTTCGTGACGTGGCGGGCCGATGGCGTGCCGATCGGGTTCGGTTATGGCATCGACACGTCGCTGTGGCGCTTCACCCGTAAGCAGCAGTGAGATCCCTCATCAGGGATCCGGGATTGCTACTTTGCCAGCGTGTACGTCCCGGTGCAGTCGAAATCGATGCCCCCTTCGGCGTTCCCTTTCGCCTTGCACGTTCCGGAACCTTTCGCGCCCTTCATCAGACCGGTGCCGCTGACGAAGGTCCATTTATTGCTGCCCATCTGGAAGACCTTGTCCTTTGACGTGCCTTCGAACCGGTACGTAGCATTAACCTTGTCGCCGTTGGCCAGCGTCTCGACGAAGACGCCGTGGCCTGTGATCTTGTCGCCGACGACATCGGCGAACTCCGTGGCGGCCCCTCCCTGCTCTTTCACGCCGGCAATCTCACCCTTGGTCGCCGTGCACTTCACCTGCTGAACGATGTACATGTGGTTGGGCGAGTCGCCGACCGGAACTGCGTGCATGGGACTTGGCACCCCGCATTTCCATCCCGATGCTGTCTTGCCTGACCGTGCCGCCGCTGCCGCCTGACTTTGAGCGCCGGCTGGCGCCTGCGCCACACTGAACACCAGACACGCCGCTCCAAAGAACAACGCCATTCTCCGCATCTCTTGCCTCCTGGTTGGCCGGGAAGTGCAGACCTTACTACCGCACAGGTCGGGGTTCAAGAAGAACCGGGCCCTGGGAGCTGGGATTCGGGACTCGAGACTCGGGATTTCGACACGCCGAGCAACCAGATATCCCCGATAGACCTCACCCATGCCGCCGGCTCCGAGCGGCGACAGCACTTCGTACGGGCCCAGCCTGGTGCCGGGAGCAAGGCTCACTTGCGCGGCGTGATCCCCGTGGGACTTCAACGTGTCGCTGGAGAGGTCCCGGCGGTGAGAATCGCGACGTTGAAGAAGCTGAGGGGAAGGCCGCTCCCAGGAGCAGAATGGGACCAGGCTGAAGATCATGCGGGGTTCTGGGGGTTCTGCTCGGGGTACAACCGCTCGAACTCCGGTTGCCCGTGCAAGGCGGCGAGGTCAGGGTCGCGTCGCGCCCAGTCCGGGTCGCGGAAGCCGGCCTCCCATGCCTTGCGCAACGCGTCCATCGCCTCGACCGGCCGGCCCATCGTGCTGAACGCGCACGCCGCGTTGTACAGCACCGTCGCCTCGTTCGGCCTGAGCGTGATCGCGAGGTTGGCCTCCCGTACGGCATCATCGAGTCGGTCCGATTGAGCATAGTCGATCGCCAGCTGGATCCGCGCGCGGGCATCCTCGGGCACCTGCTTCAGGTGCGCCTCGAGCGTGAGGACGCGGCGGTTGCGGACGTTGCGCAAGGCGTCCTTCTTGCCGAGCGCGCCGAGCGCATTCATCACGGGCACGTAGATGTTGTAATCCTCGCCGCTCGCTTCGACCGCACGGTCGGCGATCTGCGCGACTTCCTGGTATCGGCCCGCCGCGAACAGCGCGCGGCCGAGCAGGTAGTACGCTCCCTCGCAGTCGCGCTTCTGCTGAATCGCCTGGCGCGTGCTGCGCACCGCCTCGTCGTAGCGCCCCGCGGCATAGAGGATCCACGCCTGGGCGACCTGGACCTCCGGCTGATACGGGTTCAGAGCCACGGCCGTCTCCGACGCCGCCATCGCCCGTGCCATCCAGATCGGGTCTCGCCCATAGTTGTAGTGCTGCTGCGCGCAGACGTTGGCAATGGCGGCATGCGCGAGCGCGAACTCGGGGTCGAGGGTGACGGCCCCCTCGAACATCTGCAGCGCGAATTCGAGGTCCTGGCGTGTCATCCGCCGCGCGTAGCTCTTGCCGCGCAGATACTGATCGTAGGCCTCCAGGTTCTCGGTCGGCTTGGTGGCGAGCGCGGCCTGCTCCTGGGGCGTCAGCGTGATTCGGAGCGCCTCGGCGATCTTGCGTGCGATCTCGTCCTGCACCTCGAACACATCCTTCATCTCGCGGTCGTAGCGTTCGGACCACAGAGGAAAGTCGGTGTGCGTGTTCACCAGCTGCGCAGTGATGCGCAGGCGGTTGCCCGCGCGCCGAAGGCTGCCGGCCAGGACGTAGGCGGCGCCGAGCTCCTGACCGATCTGTGCGGGCGTCACCGCCTTGTCCCGGTACGCGAGCACCGTCGGGCGCGAAAAGGTGTTCAGGCCCTTGATCTTCGAGAGCTCGGTGATGATGTCTTCTGTGATCCCATCGCGGAAGTATTCGTCCTCCTTGACGCCGCTGAGATTCTCGAAATAAAGCACCGCGACCGACTTCTCGGCCGGTCTCGCACCGCCCCCCCCGCGGGTGTCGCTCGCGGGGGCCGCCCGGCGGCGCCCGGAATCCAGATCGCGGCGAATCCGGATCAGATCCGTCTTGAGCTCGGTGGCCGACTGGTAACGGAGCTCACGGTCCTTTTCGAGGGCCTTGTCCAGCACCCGTTCGAAGGCGGCCGGCAGCTGGGCGTTGACCTTGGCCGCCGCCCGCGGGTCGCGATTCAGGATCGCCTCGAACACGACGGCCGACGTGTCCCCCTGGAAGGGCAGCACGCCGGTGCTCATCTGATACAGCACGGTCCCGAGCGAGAACAGATCGGTACGGGCGTCGGTCAGCTGCCCGCGCGCCTGCTCCGGCGACATGTACGCCACCGTCCCCATCGCGGTGCCGGGCATCGTGAGATCGCCGCGGGCCATGGTCTCTGCCGGGCCGCCGAGCGCCGCGCCGGTCTGGCGCAGCGCCTGCTCGACCTTGGCGAGGCCGAAGTCGAGCACTTTCACCTGGCCGCGCAGGCCGACGAAAATATTGGCCGGCTTGATGTCACGGTGCACGATCCCCTTGGCGTGCGCCGATTCCAGAGCATCGGCGATCTGGATCGCCGCATCGAGCAGCGGCAGGACCTCGAATCCCTGCACGCTTAGCAGCTGCGCGAGCGTCTGCCCCTCGAGCAGCTCCATGACGATGAAGTGCTCTCTCTCGTGCTGCTCAATCGCATAGACCGTGCAGATATTGGGGTGGTTGAGTGCGGAGGCGGCGCGCGCCTCGCGCCGAAACCGCTCGAGTGATTCCGGGTCGTGGCTCAGGGCCGGCGGTAGGAATTTGAGCGCGACGCGGCGTCCGAGGTGCAGATCCTCCGCTTCGTAGACGATCCCCATGCCGCCGGCGCCGAGCGACCGCACGACGTTGTAATGGGAAACCCGTGTGCCAATCATGTGAGGGCGCGTGAAGTGTACGGGATGGTAGCTGCCGGCGCCCTCCGAGTCAACGCATCGCGGTCGCTGCCCGGACCCGCCGGCAACGCCACCGTCCGCAGCAGGAGGTCGACGTTGGCCGTCGCTCCGTACGACCGGCGAAGGTGGAGATCAGGACGCTGGTCCTGACCTCCACTCGGATGGCCCGTGGTTCTTACTTCGCCGGGAAAATCCAATCGGCGACCGTGTCGCGATGAAACGCGGAATGCTGGCGGATATCGCCCCAGCCGCCCGCGGTCGTGCCCATCGCCGCCGCAGCCTCCGCGCGTTCAGTCGCAAAATCCTGCCAGGAGTTGTAGCGCGTGATCCCCATGAAGGTCCAATCGCCTCCCTCGAGGTGCTGCAGGAAGACCCTGCCGGTTTGAATCTTGCCCGCGCCCG
>JACDCA010000405.1 GCA_013694635.1 Acidobacteriota bacterium
CTCCGTGAACGCGGCAATCAGCTCCGCGTGAGCGACGGGATCGACCGTGCCCGCCTGGAACAGCGTCGCGCTCCCCCCAGCGGAGACGATGTCAGCGCGCAGCCACTCGAAATCCTCGCGCGACTGCGCCGAGACCGGCAGTGCGTACCCGCTGTTGCGCACCGGCACCGCGCCCAACCGCCGCAGCTGCCGCCAGGTCCTGACACGCGCGGCGGTCGGCCGGGCCGGCAGCTGGAACAGCAGCAGTAGCCATGGCGTGGCATCACTTGTCACGTTGTAATGTAATAGCTGTTACACACTGGATTGTCAAGCATGACGAAAGGGTGGTGGAGGGACGCGGGAATGATCTCAGGCGCTCAGCGTAAGCAAGTACGCGCCCCAGGCGACAAGCAGCACGCCGGCGAGACGCCCGACGAGCGGACCGTGCCGCAGCACCTTCTCGACAAGCACGAATGCGCCGATGGCCGCGACCGCCAGAAGGTTCATGACGCCGGCCGCAAACAGCAGCGCCATCAGCACCCAGCAACAACCGACGCAGAACAAACCGTGCCGGAGGCCCAACCGAAATGCCCCGGCCACTCCTTCCCGCCACTCCTCAGTGAGGAAACGCAGCGGCGACCGGCAATGCGTGAGGCATGCGTGCTTGAGGGGCATCCATTGATACGCGCCGGCAGCCAGAAACACCATGCCGGCGAGCACGGTCGATTGGCTCACCATGGCCGATGACATCAGCGCCGCCGCGTGGAGCGCCGCCTGCGCCAGCGCGGCGACCAGACTGAACCCTGTCCACGCGACGAGGTACCCGCCCCCGAATGCCGCCGTCGCCATCCGCGCGTGCCGCCCGCCCCGCCGCCGGTATGTGCTGACGACGAGCAGGATCATGGGAGCGGCTGACGGGAGCATCATGCCCGCCATCATCACGGCCCACATGAGGAACAGGGCGGCGACATCCGCGGTGCTCCAGGCGGCCATGTCTGCCATGCCCATCGCCGCATGCATGTCGGCTTCGGTGGCGGCGGCGCGCATCCCCTCCGCCATCCGGACAAGGTAGAACCATGCGAGCAGCGTCACGCCCGCAAGCGCCAGGACGACGATCAACCGGTCGCGTCGGACCAGCCGTTCCACATGGGACGGCGCGTCAACCGTCGCTGCGACTGCGTGGTCCACCAGGTCTTACCGCTGGTTCGTCCAGTTGACTTCGGCTGCCGACGCGTAGCGGTTCGGCCACTGGACGTGCAGGTCGCCGAAATCCGCTCGCATACTCGAGGTCGTCGCCACACGCGCGTCGTCCCAGAAGAAACCGCCCTTCGGGTACGTGATGTGGACTTCCTTCTCTTCGCCTGTGACCGGATCGCGCAGCGGCGTGAGCTGGAGTTCGACCACGCCGGGCACGCGCACTTCCGACCGCTCCCCTGCCACCTTGATCTCGATGGGTTTGCGGATGGGTCCCTCGAAGCGCTCAATCGTCCCGGCCAAGGCCTCCCACGGCATGCCGCCCAACTTGCCTGACAGAATCGTCGCGAGCGCGTTCGCCTGCTCGTCACTCGCCGTCTCGTCGATGAAGAGCGCTACATGGCCGTGGCCCTCGTGGATCGCATTCGGGTACTTCGCGACGACGACGGCGCGCACGCCGTTCAGCGATGTATCGCCAAAGCGGCCATCTTTCACGGCGTAGCCAATGATGAATTCGCACTTTCCTTCGTTCGGCACGCCTTCGAACTGACAGTTGCATCCGTGCTGGCAATTACAGGCTTCGACGCTGTCTGCCTTCACACGGTAGGCGGTCTTGCCGGCGGTCTCGGTTGCGGTAGCCACGTCACACCTCCATATAAAGCTCACTTACCGGCCGGTGTCTCCTGCCAGAGGATGTTCACGATCTTCCACTTCCCGTCGTATTTCGCAAGGTGCATGTAATCGACACCCCACATCGCGGTCAGCTTCGCCGCCGCGGTCTGGTTCAGCACGTCGTACACGACGACGTCCTTTGGATACGTTGCGATGGGACGCTTGCCGTCCTTGTTCCAGCGCCCGGCCAGATCGAAGAGCTGTTGATACGTCATCGGTTCCGACGTGAACGTCTGTTCGCCGGACTTGCGATAGTAGCCGCGCTTGGCCAGATCAATGTGGACGCTGCGCTGGATACGGTCCGGCTGCGCCTGGTAGATCGCTTCGACGTAGTCGAGCACTGCCGACTTCACGGCCTCACGCTCGTCGGGCTGCTGCGCCCGCGGAGAAACGGCTTTCGAAAGCGCGCACGCGATCGCCGTTCCGAGCATCACACGCTTCATGCATCCTCCATCGTCTTCGCCGGACCAGTATCTCTGATCTCGGTGGCCCGCACCCGGAAAATGGAATGGTACGTCACCGTGAACGGTGGCGCGACGCGCACACCTTGTA
>JACDCA010000410.1 GCA_013694635.1 Acidobacteriota bacterium
GGACGAGATGCTCGTCACGGCATTCACCGCACGCTCGGCGATCCCGGTCAGGTCGGGCAGCCCCTGCGGCACGGCGACGGTCGGGCGCGCCTGTTCCTCCGGGACGGACGGCCCCTGGGCCGCAGACGACTCTCCGGCACTCTGCATGCGGCCGGTGAGCACCAGGCCGGCGATAAAGCCGGAAGCCAGCACGACGGTGACGAGGAGGACGCGTCTCAGCATGTGCATCTTTTTCGGGTCAGCGAACCTCGATCTTGCGCGCCGGCCCGGGCGCGCGCTTGGGCAGCGAGACGGTCAGCACGCCGTCGGTGAGGTCCGCGCTCACACGGTCGACATCGATCTTGTCGGCGAATTCGAAGGTGCGGGCGAATGCGCCGTGGCCGCGCTCGACCTGGTGGTAGTGCACATCCGGCCCCCGCGAGCCTTCGACCCGCCGGCCCCGGATCGTCAGCCTGGAGTCTTCCATCGCCAGCTCGATCTGGTCCCGGACCAGCCCCGGCAGCTCGGCGGCGATGACGTAGCGGTCCGAGGTCTCGAAGACGTCGATCGGCGGCGCCCAGGCATCGCCGTGGGGGCCCGCGAGCCGTTCGAGCCGCTCCTGCCAGCCTCGGAGGTCACGCCACGGGTTGGGAGACATCACCTTCGATATTACACGTGCTGACGTGCGACGTGCGTACGTGCAGTTGGCACGTCGCAGGTTGGCACGTCGCACGTGTAGAATCGAAAGGTTGTGCCGGCCGCGACGCGCGGGGCGGCTGAGGAGACAATGAGCCTACAAGCCACTCGGATGAAGAAAGGCATGCTGATCAAGATCAACGAGGATCTGTTCAGGGTGCTCGAGCTTCAGCATGTGACACCCGGCAACCTGCGCGGGTTCGTTCGGGTCAAATTCCGCAATATCCGCACCGGTTCGCTGTCGGATCAGAAGCTGCGCTCGGAGGATTTCGTCGACCGCGCGGTCCTCGACGAGCGGCAGATGCAGTACCTCTATAAAGACGGCGACTCGTACCACTTCATGGACACCGAGACCTACGAGCAGTCCCATATCTCCGCCGAGGCGCTGGGGGAGTCGATCAACTACATGATTCCCGACTCGGTGATCGCCGTGGAGTTCTACGGCACCGAACCGGTCGGCATCGAGTTGCCGCCGACCGTGGATCTCAAGGTGACCGACACGGTGCCGGGCATCAAGGGCGCGACCGCCAGCAACCAGATCAAGCCCGCTACCCTCGAAACCGGCCTCGTCGTCAGTGTGCCTCCCTTCATCAACCCCGGCGATACAATCCGCGTCAGCACGGACACCGGCGAATACCTTTCCAGGGCTTGATGGTGATCCGGGGTCACGGGAGCGGCCGGAAGGGAGCGAAAGCGAGTGAAGGCCGCCAGGCGGGGTGCAGGGGGCCCCGCCGATAAAGAATGGACATCAGCCAGTCGCGGCCGAACGCCGGGTGGATCGAGGTGATCGCCGGGAGCATGTTCAGCGGGAAGAGCGAGGAGCTGATCCGCCGGCTGCGCCGCGCGCAGATCGCGAAGCGCAAGGTCCAGATCTTCAAGCCGCACATCGACAACCGGTACAGCGAAGACCACATCATCTCGCACAGCGAAATGCGGATCGCGTCGGAGAACGTCAGGGCGTCACGCGAGCTGCTCGACCGGGTGGCCGGGGAGACCGAGGTCGTCGGCATCGACGAAGGGCAGTTCTTCGACGCGGAGCTGCCGGCGGTCTGCAACACGCTGGCGGACCTGGGTAAGCGCGTGATTGTCGCGGGGCTCGACCAGGATTACCTCGGCAAGCCGTTCGAGCCGATGCCGCAGCTGTTGGCGATCGCGGAGTACATCACCAAGACGCTGGCGATCTGCATGGTCTGCGGTTCCCCCGCGAACCATACGCAGCGCCTCGTCGCCAGCAGCGAACGCGTTCTCGTCGGCGCCCAGGGCACCTACGAGGCGCGGTGCCGGCACTGCTTCGACCCCAGGCTGGGACAATAGAAACGATGAACCTTTTGCTTGGCCCTTGGTGTCTAATACTCCGTGACCTCTGTTCGTAGTTCATAACTCCTGGTTCATAGTCTCCGCATGGATCTCTCGCGGATCCTCTTCGTGCTCGGCGTCGGATTCCTGCTCGCCAATCTTCGTCTGCTCTTCCAGTTCATCCGTTTTCTGCGGCTCAGGTCCCAGGCGCTTCTGACGTGGCCGGGACACCGCCCGCCGTACTACGCGATCCTGATCGTGCTTGGCGCGGTGCTGAGCGTGCTCATCGTCTACAAGCTCGCGATCCTCAAGTGGCATCCGTCCGAGGTCTTCGGCGAGACGATGATGCTGGTGTATTACGGCTACGCGGTGCCGCTCAGTCTGAAGATCGGGCGGGGGTTCTACGAAGACGGGATCTGGGCCGATGGCGGGTTCGTGCCGTATTCACGCATCGGCGGGATGGCCTGGCGTGAGGACGAGCAGCTGACGCTGGTGCTTCTCGACAGGGTGCGCGACTTCGGCCGCCGCCTGACGGTCCCCGAACGCTACTACGGCGCCGCGCGCCGCGTCCTCCGCGACAAGATCGCCGCCCACGACATCCATTTCACCGGGCAAACCCTCGATCTGAGCGATCACGACGAACGCGACGTGATCTGACGCTGGCAATGCTGAAGGCTGAAGTCTGAATGCTGAAGTAAGGGTGCACTTGCGAACTTCCCAATTACTTCAGCATTCAACATTCACCCTTCAGCGTTGCAGCAGGTCCGCCAGATATCCAAGCGGACCTGGTCCCGACGCCGTCGGGTCCCCAAGCCAGTCGGGGGGTGTCAGCCAGACGAAGGCGAGGATCGCGATCACCATCAGGTCGTACTGCCAGGTGGCGCGATCGTAGGTCCAGAAAAACGCGTTCCAGAGAATCCTGCCGGGGAGGGTGACGGTCTTCTTCATGCCACGGGCTCGGGCTGCGCGTTCTTGAGCTCGCGATAGGTGTAGAGAATGCGGTCCGCAACGGTGAAGATCGAGAGGACGCCGATCACCCACATCACCGCTGCCATCCGGTTGGTGAAGGCGCCGATCATGAAGAGGACGATCCGTTCGGGCCGCTCCATGAACCCCACCTTACACTTCGTAATCAGCGACTCGGCGCGCGCGCGCGTGTAACTCGTCATGATCGCGAACATCATCGCCAGCGCCGTGATCATCACGTAGTCGGTGCGACGGAGCGACGAGTACAGGTAAATCAGCCCGATGAAGAGGGCGATGTCGGAGAAGCGGTCGATCACCGAATCCCAGAACCCGCCGAACTTCGATTCCGCGTGCAGCTCCCGGGCGACCTTGCCGTCGATGAAGTCGAAGATGTTGGCGACGATCATGATGACGCCGGCGCTGATGAAGTGGCCGAAAGCCAGCTGCCACGCGGCCGCGACGTTGATGAGCACGCCGACAAACGTCAGGATGTTCGGGTGAATGCGCAGCGCGACGCAGGCGGCGATGATCGCCCGCAGCGGGAACATGCAGATGGTGCCGATGAGGCCGGTGACGGTCATGGACGAGGCGGAAGCCGCCCGGCGCCACGGTATAATGAAAGGTTGAATTCGCGCAAGAATTCGCAGTGTAGCGCATGCCGATTTACGACCTCAAGGCCCAGATCGCCCGTTTGCCGGAACAACCCGGCGTCTACCTGTATTCAAATGGGGCTGGAGAAACTCTGTACGTCGGCAAGGCGCGCGTGCTGCGCGACCGCGTCAGGTCCTATCTCGGCGCGCAGGGGACGAGTCCGCGCATCGACGCGCTGCTGCAGGAGGCCGTCCGCCTCGAGGTGATCGTCACCGACTCGGTGGTCGAGGCGCTCGCCCTCGAGAATCACCTCATAAAGCAGCGGATGCCGCGGTACAACATCCTGCTCCGCGACGACAAGAATTACCCCTATCTGCAGCTGACCGTCGGGGAGGCGTTCCCGCGCGTCATGGTCGCGCGGCACGTCGAGCGCGACGACCATTTCTATGCCGGTCCGTTTCTGCCGACGTCCCTGGCCCGCAGGACGATGTCGCTCAGTCACAAGCTGTTCGGCATTCGATCCTGCAACGAGGTGATTACCGGTGAGCGGGGCCGCCCGTGTCTCGAGTACGACATCAAGCGGTGCGTGGCGCCATGCGTCCGGGAAATTTGCAGCGAGGAACAGTATCGGGTCGCGGTCGACCATACTCGGCTCTTTCTGGAGGGCCGCAACGAGGAGCTGCTGACCACGCTGCGCGGTCGCATGGACGACGCGTCGGGGGCCGAGCGGTTCGAGCAAGCGGCGCAACTGCGAGACGCGATCCGCACGATCGAGACGCTGCAGACGCGGCAGCAGAAGATGGCCACGGTGGAGATGGGGGACCGCGATGCCTTCGGCATCAAAGCGGGCCCCGCGGGGGCGGTCGTCCAGATCTTCCAGGTGCGCGGCGGCCGGGTGGTCGAACGCATGGAGCTCGTGACCGACAACGCCGCCGAGGCCGTGCCGCTTCAGCCGGCCTTGGCCGAATCCGAGATTCTTCAGGCCGCGCTGCAGCAGTTCTACGCGGACAGGGCAGCCCCGCCGGAGGTGCACATACCGGTCGCCTTCCCCGACAGCGAGTCGGAAATGCTGGAAGGGTGGCTGAGCGCCGCCACCGGACGTCGCGTCCGGATCGTCGTGCCGAAGCGAGGAGAGAAGCGCGGCTCCTGGATCTGGCGGCCCGGAATGCCGCCGTCGGCTACCAGGCAAGGTTCAACGAGACCGTCGCGGCAAACTACGACGCGCTCGAAATGCTGCGCGCCATTCTCGCGCTCCCCGCACTCCCGCGCCGCATCGAGTGCTTCGACATTTCCACGATCCAGGGCAGCGAAACGGTTGGATCGATGGTGGTGTGCGAAGACGGGCGGATGAAGAAGGGGGAATACCGGAAATTTCGCATCCGCGGCGCATCCCCGGTCCCGCATCCCCCAGCCCTGTTCCCGGATGACTTCGCGTCGATGCACGAGGTCGTGTTGAGGCGCTACCAAAAAGTCCTCGAGAACGGCGGACCGTTCCCGGACCTGATCCTGATCGATGGCGGGAAGGGGCAGCTTGCGGCCGCGTACCAGGCGCTGCAGGAGCTCGGGCTGGCGAACCTGGTAGCGGTCGGTATTGCGAAGAAAGAGGAGCTGCTCTTCACGCGCGAGCACGCGGACGGGCTGGCGCTGCCGAAGGACAGTCCGGCGCTGCTGCTGATCCGACGGATTCGCGACGAGGCGCACCGGTTCGCGGTCACGTTCCACCGCCAGTCGCGGGCGAAGCGTGACCTGCGTTCGGAGATCGACGTCATCCCCGGCGTTGGTACCCGGCGGAGAAAGGCGCTGCTGGTGTCGTTCGGCAGCGTCGCGGGCGTGCGCCGCGCCACCCGCGAAGAGCTCGTCCGTGTCGTCGGCACGCGCTGCGCCGACGCCATCCTCGGCCACTTCGCCGCAGGGAATTCTTAACCTCTAGACTCTAACTACTAACTGTTTCATCGATTTAGGCGTTAGAAGTTAGCGGTTAGGAGTTAACATTTCTGCACTCCATTGGATATCCCGTCGCTCCTTCTGGCCTTTGCCGTCGTGCTCGCGTCGCTGACGGTGCACGAATGGGCCCACGCGTGGACGGCCGATCGCCTGGGGGATCCGACGGCGCGCATGCTCGGGCGGGTCTCGTTCAATCCCTTGGTGCACATCGACGTGCTCGGCACCATCGTGTTGCCGCTAATCTCGGTGTTCAGCGGATTTCCGATCCTCGGCTGGGCCAAGCCGGTGCCGGTCAATGTCAGCCGCCTCG
>JACDCA010000289.1 GCA_013694635.1 Acidobacteriota bacterium
CTGTTTGCCTGGATGAGCCTTTTCTCCGTCGGGCTCTCCGATCTGTACGTGCGCCTCTGCTCGATGGGCATCTGGCACGACGTCCGGCTCATCTAAACGCTCAACCCTCGAACGTTGACGCTGACTCCTTCTGAATGGAATACGAGACACACGACTACGATGTGCTGGTTGTCGGGGCCGGCGGCGCGGGCCTGCGCGCGGCCATAGAAGCGTCGGCGGGGGGCGTGAAGGTGGGCCTGCTCTGCAAGTCGCTGCTCGGCAAGGCGCACACGGTGATGGCCGAGGGTGGGATCGCCGCGGCGCTCGCGAATGTGGACGATCGCGACAACTGGAAGGTCCACTTCTCCGACACGATGCGCGGCGGCCAGTATGTGAACAACTGGAGGATGGCCGAGCTGCACGCGAAGGAAGCGCCCGATCGCGTGCGCGAGCTGGAAGCCTGGGGAGCGGTGTTCGACCGCACCACTGACGGCAGAATTCTGCAGCGGAACTTCGGCGGGCATCGCTATCCACGCCTCGCACACGTCGGTGACCGCACCGGGCTCGAGATGATCCGGACGCTGCAGGACCACGGGGTCCATCGCGGCATGGACGTCCACATGGAGTTCACCGTTGTCTCGCTGCTGAAGGATGGCGGGAGAATCGCGGGCGTTTTTGGTTACGAACGGGAGCGGGGGCGGTTCAAGGTCTTCCGCGCCAGCGCGGTCATCCTGGCGACCGGGGGGCTCGGCCGTGCGTATCGGATCACCAGCAACAGCTGGGAAGGCACCGGCGACGGCCACTCGCTCGCGTACCACTCGGGGGCCGAGCTGATCGACATGGAGTTCATCCAGTTCCATCCCACCGGGATGATCTGGCCGCCGAGCGTCCAGGGGATTCTGGTCACCGAGGGTGTGCGCGGCGAAGGGGGCATCCTCGTGAACAAGGAGGGGCGCCGCTTCATGTTCGACGACATCCCGGAGCCGTATCGCAACCAGACGGCCGACAACGAGGACGAGGGATGGCGCTACACGCAGGGGGACAAGTCGGCGCGCCGGCCGCCCGAGCTGCTGACCCGCGATCACGTCGCGCGCTGCATCAACCGTGAAGTACGTGAGGGACGGGGAAGCCCGCACGGCGGCGTGTTTCTCGATATCGCGTGGATCAGGAAGCGGATGCAGAACTCGGAGGAGCACATCCGCCGCAAGCTGCCGAGCATGTATCACCAGTTCAAGCAGCTCGCCGACATCGATATCACGAAGGAAGCGATGGAAGTCGGTCCGACGACCCACTACGTGATGGGCGGCGTGCGGGTCGACGCCGATTCGCAGATGTCCAACGTCCCCGGGTTGTTTGCGGCGGGCGAGTGCGCGGCGGGCATCAACGGCGCCAACCGCCTTGGCGGCAATTCGCTCTCGGATCTTCTGGTCTTCGGAAAACGCGCGGGGGAATACGCCGCACAGTACGCGCGCGAACATCCGCGACCGGCATTCGATCTGGCACAGGCAGACGAAGCCGCCCACCTTGCGGTGCAGCCCTTCGAGCCTGGACGTTCCGAGAATCCGTACACCATCCAGCACGAACTGCAGGGTGCGATGCAGGAGCTCGTGGGGATCGTCCGGCAGGAGAACGAAATGGTGACGGCACTGGAGGTCGTCGAGAAGCTGAGTACGCGCGCGGCGACGGCCGCCGTCCACGGTCATCGTGAATACAACCCCGGATGGCATACCGCGCTGGATCTGCGGCACCTGCTGACCGTGTCGGAAGCCATCGCGCGGTGCGCGATCGAGCGCCGCGAGAGCCGTGGCGGCCACTTCCGCGAGGATTATCCGGAAAAAGTGTCAGAGTTCGGGAAGGTGAATATGGTGGTGCGCAAGACCGCGACGGGATCCATGGAGCTGCAGCGCGTGCCGCTCGCGGAGATGCCGCCGGAGCTGAAGCAGGTCATCGAGGAGAATAAGTAGAGGCCGCCTGAAGCGGGCCTCTACGTGCAGGAACTTATGGCACAGGCGACGTTCAGAGTCTGGCGCGGCGCGAGCGGCGGTCAATTCCACGACTACACGGCAGACGTGGTCCCCGGGATGGTGGTCCTCGACGCGATCCACCAGATCCAGGCGACGCAGGCCGGCGACCTCGCATGCCGCTGGAACTGCAAGGCAGGGAAGTGTGGCTCGTGCTCCGCCGAGATCAACGGCAAGCCGCGGCTCATGTGCATGACGCGGCTCAACGATCTGCCGCTCGACGAGCCCGTGACCGTGGAACCGATGAAAGCGTTCCCCCCGATCCGCGACCTGGTGACCGACGTGTCGTGGAACTACACGGTGAAGAAGAAGATCAAGCCGTTCAAGGCGCGCAAGCCGGACGCGCCCGACGGTACCTGGCGGATGTCGCAGTCGGACGTCGATCGTGTCCAGGAATTCCGGAAGTGCATCGAGTGCTTTCTCTGCCAGGACGTCTGCCACGTTCTGCGCGAGCACGCGCTGCACCCCGAGTTCATCGGTCCGAGGTTCCTCGTCTACACCGCGGCGCTCGAAATGCATCCGCTCGACGACGAAGATCGCCTCGCGGATCTGAAGGGCGACCACGGCATCGGCTACTGCAACATCACGGGCTGCTGCACCAAGGTTTGCCCTGAGGAGATCACGATCACGGAAAATGCGATCATTCCCCTCAAGGAACGGGTGGTCGACCGGTTCTACGATCCGGTCAAACGGCTCTTCCGGGTGTTTTCGGGTTAACTGGAAGCTGGTAGCTGGTAGCTGGAAGCTCGTTATGTTCGACCTCAAACTCCTGTCTACCGGCGCGATCCCGGCGGCCCTGGCACAGGCGCAGCGCTACCGGCTTCTGAACGAGCCGGCCGAGGCGGAAAGCATCTGCCTCGACATCCTGCGCGTGGACCCCGGCAATGAAGATGCGCTGGTGACGCTGGTGCTCTCGTACACCGACGAGTTTCGCGAGGGAACAATTGCCCGCGTCGCGGCGGAGGCCGACAAGGCCGTTCAGCGCATTCAGGACGAGTACAAGCGGTGGTACTACTCCGGCATCATCCGCGAACGCCGCGGCAAGGCTGAGCTCCGCACCGACCGGCCCGGGTCCGGCCGTTCGGTCCGCGAGTGGCTGCGCGACGCCATGTCGTGCTACGAACGCGCCGAAGCCCTGCGTCCGGAAGGGAACGACGAAGCACTCCTTCGGTGGAACACCTGCGCCCGGATCCTCATGACCGTGCCGGCCTCCGAACCCGACGTGCCGGAGTTCAACGCCGTCCAATCGGAATAGACCGACCAGGAGCGTGGAATGAATCGCAAACAGCTGTATTGCGCAGCCGTCCTGACGGCGGCTGTGTTCGCGACCGGCGCGCAGCAGGTTCAGACGCAGCAACCGGCGCCTCCTGCGCAGCCGGCGGTCCAGGCCCCGAATCCGCAGCCTCAGGGCGGGCGCGGCCGCTGGTCGGGTCCGATGGACGAGGACCGTGCGCGGCAGTTGTACGTGAGCAACGACCACGCCGATCACGGGCGCGGTGTCGACTACGCGCGCCAGGTGCAGCAGAAGGCGGACGAGGACAAGAGGTACGCGGAGGTTTCTCAGGGCGTCGTCGATTTCAAGAAGGTGACCTACCGCAGCAGCGTCGGCGACCTCGACATTCCAGCGTATGTTTTCCAGCCGCTGAACAAGCGTGGAGCGAGAGGGCACGCGGCGCTGATCTGGGTCCACGGAGGCGTCCACGGAAACTGGGGCATAACGATGTGGCCGTTCGTCCGGGAGGCCGTGGAACGGGGATACGTGGTGATCTGTCCCGAGTACCGGGGGAGCACGGGGTACGGCGAGAAGCACTACAACGAGATCGACTACGGCGGGTATGAGATAGACGATGTCACGTCGGCCTACGACTACCTGAAGACAACGGCTCACGTCGACCCGGACCGTGTCGGCATCATGGGATGGAGCCACGGCGGCTACATCGCGCTCTTCACGGTCTTCCGCGACAAGACGCCCTTCAAGGCCGCCGCCGCCATCGTCCCCGTTACCAATCTGGTTCACCGGCTGTCGTTCTCGGGTCCCGGATACCAGCGAAGCTTTGCGACGCAGAAGCGGATCGGCGGATTGCCGTTCGAGAAGCGGGACATCTACATCCAGAGGTCGCCGCTGTACCATGTCGACAAGCTGCAGACGCCTCTTCTCGTCCATGTCGCGACCAACGACACGGACGTCTGGTACTACGAGGATCAGCAGATCGTGGATGCGCTCAGATCGCGCAAACCGGACCTGGCGGAAACCAGGATTTATGTCGATCCGCCGACCTGGGGATCGAGCGGGGGGCACGCCTTCAGCCGCCGGGTGGATCCGAAAACGCTCGCGCGTGTCGACTCACCGGAGCAGATCGATTCCTGGAACCGCACGTGGGCCTTCTTCGACTGGCATCTGCGGCCGTACTTCGATGCGTCGAAGCCGACCTCCTCGTCCGGCGGGTTCTAAGGCAACCTGTACAGCCGCACCTCGAACTCTTCCCACCTGCTGGAGGAGATCCGCTCGAGCTCCGGCATTTTGTCCATGATGTCGAGCAGCGGAGCACATCTCCGCGGCTCGGAAAACAGCCGACAGTTCACCGTGACATGCGTGGCTCCCCTATCGCGCAGGCGCTGGAGCAGGTTATTCTCCGGAAAATGTTCCATAGCGCGCTCCAGGTCCCAGTAGCCATCCGGCCAATAGGCGCTATGACCATTGATCAGTCGCGCCCGATGGAACGTTGAAAAGTACATGTACGCCAAGTTCGGAGCCAGCCGCATTGGGAACTCGGCGAGAACCATGTCGGGCGTGACGCGGGAATAGATCGGGGGCAGAGTGGCGTAGTAGGGCTCCAGAGGGGTCTTAAATCGGAGATCGATGAGCGCTCCGCCCGCGACAAGAACGAAAAGTGCCCGTTGAGTCGTGCGCGTACGGCCGAGCAGGAATACGC
>JACDCA010000298.1 GCA_013694635.1 Acidobacteriota bacterium
GGGGCGCGACATGGTCGTACTCGCGGTCGCCGATGAAATGACGATCAAGCAGATCGAGAAGTACAAGGGAATGATTGCGTCGCTGACCGATCCGCGCAAGACCACCGAAGACCAGGCGCAGCAGCTGGTTCGGACGGCGAAGCCGATCTACTGGATCACGAGCGGCATGCACTCCACCGAGAACGGCGGTCCCGAGATGCTGATCGAGCTGCCGTACCGTCTCGCGGTCGGTGAGAGTCCGTTCATCCAGCAGATCCGCAACAACGTGATCACGCTCATCACGCCGGTCATCGAAGTGGACGGCCGCGAGAAGCAGGTCGACACCTACTACTTCAACAAGAAACGCGCGCAGGGAGACTCGCGGCTGCCGCTGATGTACTGGGGCAAGTACGTCGCGCACGACAACAACCGTGACGGGATGGGCCAGTATCTCGCGCTGACGAAGAACGTGACGAAGACGTTCCTCGAGTGGAAGCCGACCGTCATGCACGACCTGCACGAGCAGTCGACGTATCTCTACGCATCCACCGGGACGGGTCCCTACAACGAGCAGATCGATCCGATCACGATCGACGAGTGGTGGCTGATTGCGAAGACGGAAGTCATGGAGATGACCAGGCGCGGCGTGCCCGGCGTGTGGACCTACGGGTTCTACGATGGCTGGGTACCCAACTACATGTTCTTCATCGCGCACGCGCACAATTCGATCGGCCGCTTCTACGAGGTCATGGGCTACGGGCCGGAGAACCGCACCGTGAATGCCGCCGCAACGACGACCAGCCGCGAGTGGTTCAGGCCGAACCCGCCGCTGCCGACGATCCAGTGGGGGCCGCGGAACAACACGAACATCCAGCAGTCCGGCGTCCTGATCGCGCTCAATCACCTGGCGAAGAACAGGGAGACGTATCTCGAGAACTACTGGGTGAAGAACAAGAACGCTGTGAACAAGGGGAAGAACGGTCCCACCTACGGGTGGGTGATCCCGGCGAGGCAGAAGCGCAAGGCCGATGCGGCGCAGGCGGTGAACGATCTGCGGACCCAGGGGCTCGAAGTGCACACGGCGTCGTCCGCGTTCAAGCTCGGCAACGTCGACGTGAAGCCCGGGGATTACATCATCCGCGGCGATCAGCCCTACCGGACGATTGCGGACATGTACTTCGCGGTCCAGAACTACGCCCCGAATAATCCGCGTCCGTACGACGACACGGGCTGGACGTTTGCGTACATGCGGAATCTCGTGATCAGGCCGGTCACCGACAAGGGGCTGCTGACGCAGCAGATGGCCGCGATCGCGAAGGACGTTGTGGCGCCTGGCGGCATCGAGGGCACCGGTCCGGTCGTCGTCGTCGATCACACCACCGACAACGCGCTGGTGACGCTGCGTTTCAAGAATGCCGACATGAAGATGTCGGCGGCGGAAGCGGAGTTCGAGGCGGGGGGGCGGAAGTTCCGTCCGGGTGCGTTCATCATTGCGAACGCCGATCGCGCGAAGCTCGACGCGACGTTGAAGCAGCTGGGCCTGTCGGGATTCGCGATGGCGGCGGCGCCGGCCGTCCCGACCCACGATCTGGACGTGCCCCGGATTGGCTACGTCCACAGCTGGTCGAATACACAGAACGAGGGCTGGGTGCGTGCGGCGCTCGACACCTACGGGGTGCCGTACACGTATTTCGCGGACATCAAGCTGCGCGAGGGGAACCTGCGGCAGAAGTACGACGTGATCCTGTATCCGCATGTCGGCGGCAACGCCGAGTCGCAGGTGAACGGGATTCCGAAGGGAGGGGGCTCGCCGCTCCCGTATAAGAAGACTGCGCAGACGCCGAATCTCGGAGGCATCGACGAGGCGGACGACATTCGTGGTGGCATGGGATGGGACGGTCTGATGGAGCTGGTGAAGTTCGTCCAGCAGGGAGGGACGCTCCTGACGGAGGGAGCGACATCGGTGATCTTCCCCGAGTACAAGATCGCGAGTGGCGTGACGGTCGAGAATCCGACGGGACTGTTCGTCCGCGGTTCGGTGATGCGCGGGATCGTCTCGGATCGAACGAGTCCGATCGCGTACGGCTATGACGCGCAGGTGCCGGTCTATTTCAGTCAGTCGCCGGTGTTGAATGCGGGTGGCGGGGGCGGCGGTGGATTTGGTGGCGGGCGCGGCGGTGACGGCGCGATCCCGGGAGTCGGGATGGACGTCACGCCGATGGCGAATCAGAACAATCGGCTGTCGCCGTTCGATCCGGAGAATCTCGGCGCGTTGCCGTCCGGTGCGCCGGGCGCGACGCAGGGTGATGGTCGTGGCGGTCCGGGCGGCGGGCGCGGCGGCGGTGGGGGTCGTGGCGGCTTCGGCGGCGATGGCGGTGCCGACCGTCCGCGCGTGATCGTCCAGTTCCCGTCGAATCCCGACGACATGCTGCTGTCCGGCGTCCTCGTCGGGGGTCAGGCCCTGGCGAACCGCGCGCAGGTCGTCGACATCGCGGTCGGCCAGGGGCACGTCGTCTCGTTCGCCATCCGTCCGTTCTGGCGCTGGCAGACGCAGGGCACGTTCTTCCTCGGCTTCAACACGATCCTGCACTGGAACGACCTCAACGCCGGCCGTTCAACCCCCCAGCGGACGACTCCGTCGCAGTAAGGGGGGACAGCCACCTTTTTGACCTGAGAAAAAGGGGACAGCCACCTTTTCGCTACTCAAACGGCGAAAAGGCGGCTGTTTTCTTTTTCCGGGGCCGCCCGCGATAGGTCACGGTCGACTGCAGCCCGTACTCCTCCGCAATCCACCGAGTCCATCCGGCACTGCCGAAAGGAGTTCCGCGGCGCGTCGACTCCCTCAACGCGGAAAGTTCGTCCGCTCCGATGCCTGCATTTACATAGTCCAGCCAGTTCGGCGGACGCACGATCGGCCACTCGCTCAGGTACTCAAGACCTTCAGGGGTGTACCGTCGTGACGCGCTCGACCACCGGTACTGCTGCGCGCAGGCCACCAGAGACGCTCTGACGGGATTGGCTTCCACGTACCGCAGGACCCTGTACAGGTGAGCGTCGTCCTGTACCACGAAGTTCTTGTACCTCCCCTGATAGATGTGTCCGAGACCCGTGCTGCCGTGACGCTTCTGGTATCGCCGAATCTGCGCATTCATGAACCAGGTCATGTACGCAGAAAGGTAAACACCTCGCGCCGGCCACAGCACCAGGTGGAAGTGATTCCTCATGACGCAGACCCCGAGCACGCGCATCGGCACGTAGTCCATCGCCTTCGCGAGCAAGCGAAAAAAGTCTTCGTAATCAGCGGTTTCCGTGAAGACGTCCTGACGCTTGTTGCCACGGTTGATCACGTGATGGACGTAGTTGTCCGGTGCAATTCGGCGTGTTCGAGGCATGCGGGTCGAGTTCGCGTTTCATCAATGTCCGTGCCGAACCGTCACCTATCATCGAGGTGTGAATGTCGGGATTGTGGGCGGGGGGATCATTGGCTGCGCGACCGCATGGGAGTTGTCGCGCAACGGCGTCGACGTGACCGTCTACGATGGCAGACCTGTGGCTGGCGGCGCCACCCATGCATCAGCGGGTGTGCTGGCTCCCTATCTGGGAGCGCACGATCCCGGTCCGCTGCAGCCGCTCATCGTTCGCAGTTGCGGGTTATTCGATGCTTTTGTGCGGCGCGTCCGGGACGACGCTGGCGTGGCGATCGAGTATTCACGGTGTGGAAGCATCGAAGTCGCGCTGGATGAGACTGAGGCAGATTCGTTGTCTCGATTCGCCGCGATGCACACAGCCGCAGGCGCTCGATGGGTTGATGGCGACGCATTACGCCGCCTCGAGCCTGCGATCGCCGGGGATCCTCACGGCGGCGTTGTGATCGACGAACACGGATATGTCGCTGCCCCGGAGTTGACCGCGGCATTGGCGGTAGCCGCGAGCGTGCGCGGCGTGTCCTTCATCGGCGAACGCGTTGCGAGCGTGAACTGCGAATCGGCGCAGCCGGCGATTCGCACCGTCGCCGGGCAGTCCAGTCGCTTCGATCGGATCATCATCGCGGCGGGCAGCTGGTCGTCACAGCTGGCCCCTGGCACCACGGTCCGCGCGGTGTATCCCGTCAAGGGACAGTTACTCAGGCTGAAATGGCCCGCCCCTAAGATGGAGCGCATTGTCTGGACCACACGCTGCTATATCGTTCCGCGTCAGGGGGGGCACGTACTCGTGGGTGCGACGATGGACGACGTTGGTTTCGACGAGAGCGTGACGGAAGCGGCGACAGACCAGCTTCTGTCGGCGGCGCATTCGGTCCTGCAGATGCCGTCCGGTGCCGGCATGGTGGAGGCTCGAGTCGGGCTACGTCCGGCGACACTCGACGGCCTGCCCATCGTCGGATGCTCCCGTACCTCGGACGCTGTAATTTTTGCCACCGGGCACTTCAGAAACGGGATCGCACTGGCACCGTTGACAGCATCGCTGGTTACAGATCTGGTTCTCGGACGGGCGCTCGATCCAGCGCTTGATCCGTTATCGCCGAAGCGTTTTGGCCTCTGACCCACGGAAAGGTGGCTGTCCCCTTTTTTTGAGGTCAAAAAGGTGGCTGTCCCCCAAGCTGGCGGCCGACGCGCTGGGCGGTTTCGAAGGCGACGACGGCGAGCTGGTAATCGAGGAAGGCCTGCAGCTCGTTGTTGCGGGCGATGGCGAGATCGCGTTGCGCCTGGATCACGAGGAAGCTCGTGGACATCCCGACCTCGAATCGTTTCTGCTCCGCATCGAGCCGCTGCTCGGCCAGCTCGCGCGACAGGCGCGCGGTCTCGATCCGCTGCTGGTCCTGCTCGAGCCGCCACGCCGCCTCGCGCACCTCCCGAACCGCGGTCGTCTCCAGGCTGCGTAACCGCGCCGCCGCCTGGTCCTTCTCGATTCGCGCCCGCGCGAGATTCGCTTCCGCCGCGCTCTTGCCGAGCGGATAACTGAACGTGAGCCCGAGCGTCCACGCCGGATAGTCCAGCGTGAAAACCTGGCCGAGGACGTCGGAGTACCTCGTCACCTCCGACCCGACCACGACACCGGGGAAACCTCCCGTTCGGACCAGGCGCGTTCCGCCGGCGGCGTCGGTCAGATAGTTGGCCTGGAGCCGCAGGTCCGGCTTCGCCTCACTCTTCGCGAGCGCGATCCCTGTCTCGGTGATCTCAATCTCCCGGCGCACGCGCGTCAGGTCGGTGCGCTCGGCGAGCGCACGACGCACCGCCGCATCGACATCCGGGGCTGGACGCAGCGGCGGGACGCGGTCGCCAGGTTCGATTCGCATGCTCCAGAAATCCGGACGCTTTGGATCGGCGATCAGCGTGCGCAGCTGATCCTCCGCCTGGCGCGCGGTCGTTCGCGCGACGATGAGATTCTCGCGGCGCTGCGCGACTTCGGCCCGCGCGGCGACAAGATCGAGCGGCGGAGACTGGCCGACGTCCACGCGCGCACGATTCGTCCGCTCCAGCTCCAGCGCGAGATCCAGCGCACGCTGCTGCACCTCCGCCTGGGCCGTCGCCGCCACCAGCGACCAGTATGCGCGCTCTGCGTCCGCCGTCGTGTTCACCGTCTCTTCCTGCAGTTGTGTGTCCGCGATCGACCGGTTCCGTAACGCGATGTCGACCTGCGCGCGCGTCGCATCGATGTCGAAATCTCGAAGCAGCGGCTGCGAAAACGCGAGCTGCAGCCGCGCCGTCAGGGACGGGTTAAAGCTCGAGATCAGGCTGTTGGTCGTGCTCCGCGAGGTGTCGATGCCGACCTGATAGTTGCCACCACCCCACGGCATCAGCTGCACGACGGACGTATTAGCCGACCACGTACCTGTCTCCAGGCCGGCCGTATCCGAGAACAGGCTCGTCGGCGGCTGCAGCTGGCTGTTCCGCTGGAGCGCTGACTGCAGTGTCGGGACGAAGGCCGCTCTCGCCGCGTTCACGCGCTGTTCGCTGATGGCCGGATCGAAACGGCTGGCCGCAAGATCCGGATTGTTCTCCACCGCCAGGCGGATCGCTTCGTCCCGCGTCAAACGCAGCACGTTGTCTCCCGGCGCAGCGCGCGTCGTCGGTATGCACGGCGGGCCGGTCTGCCCTGCAGCCGGGGCCGCGCCAAGCCACAGCGTCAGGAGGCCGCACGCAGCGCTAACGGAGAACTGGTTTGCACGGGAACAGATTGAACGCACGACTGAGTTACCTCCAGGACGAACGTGTCGCGATCGGCAGGACCGCAGGGATCAAGGAATTATGGCTCGCATCGCGGAGGCGAGTAGGAATGCAGAAACCCCGCGCGCAACCCCGTAAGCGCGGCCTCGAGCGTCGCGTACGCGAGCGCGTCAGCGTCCTCGCCCGGCGCGAGCCGATCGCACAGCCGCATAGTCGAGATGCCCTGAACCGCCGCCATCAACACGCGGAAGATGACTTCCGAATTGCTGCCGGCCGGAAAATCGCCGCGGGCGATTGCCTGGTCGATCAGGGTCGTCAGTTGCACGCCCATCTCGCGGACGAATCCGAAGCGCTGCCAATCCTGGCTGATCTTCGGCACCGAGCGATCGAGGAACATCAGCGCGTGGTACTCCGGATGCGCTTTGCTGAAGTCGTACAGGTTCAGGAAGGCGGCGCGAATGCAATCCACCGGCTCTCGGTCCGGATGCGCGTCGCGCGCACACACGCCGGATTGGAAGAGCATGTGAAAGCCCTCTTCCGCGAGCGCCAGAAAGATATCGTCCTTGCTGTCGAAATAGCTGTAAATCGCGGCCGGGCTGTATCCGACTTTTTCAGCGATCTTCCGCAGCGAGACGTTCGTGTACCCCTCGGCGACGAACAGCACGCGCGCGGCGTCGAGAATGGAGCGCGAAATCGCCTCCCGATCGGGTCGCTGCCGTTCCTTGACGTCCACTTATCTCCTGCAGATGAATAGGTTGAACACTGTTCGACCGCCCAACACCCTAAGACGCCCTGATCCCTCAAGGGGGTTCGAAACGCTTACCCGGCCCGGCCCGACAGTTCTGCTCCATACTGGCGGCATGGCCAGACTCGAGGATTCGCAGATCAGCAAACGGTTGCAGAAACTCCCTGACTGGGCGCGGGAGGGGGACGCCATTCGACGGCAGTACGTGTTCGATGGATTCGCAGGCGCCGTCGCATTCGTGGTGAGGGTCGGATTCGATGCCGAGGCCGCCGATCATCACCCCGACGTCCTGATTTCGAATTACAAGAAGGTGACGTTGACGTTCAGTACGCACAGCGAGCACGGCTTGACGGAGAAGGACTTCGCTGCCGCGCAGAAAGCGGACGCTGTCTTTGCCGGACGCAAGGCTCCGACAGTCTGACCTAGGAGATCGGAAAGATCTTGTCGAGGCCGTCGGCGGGGCGGGGGATCACGTGGACGCCGACGAGCTCGCCGACGCGGCGGGCCGCCGCAGCTCCCGCATCGGTAGCGGCCTTCACCGATGCGACATCCCCCCTGACGATCGCGGTGACCAGGCCAGCATCGACCTTCTGCCACCCGACGAACACGACGTTGGCCGCCTTCACCATCGCGTCCGCCGCTTCGATCATGCCCACCAGGCCCCTCGTTTCGACAAGGCCGAGGGCTTCGCCCGGGAGGTCTTTTGCCATGCGAGGCCCAGTCTACTACGTGATCCGCCCGCGCGCCGAGACGTGGACGGGTTCGCCGACGTCCATCCCGTCGACCATCCACACCGAATCCACGAGATTCGACACCACGCACGCGTGATTGGGGATGACTCGCACGAAGTCACCAGGGCGCAGCCCATGTTGTCCGCTTCGGACGCGAACGACGGCATGTTCCTCCGACAATCGCTCGATGCGCAGGTCATCGTCGGGCGCCTGCACTCCGTCGATTGAATCGAGGACGGCGCCGTGGCCTGGCGTCGGGACGAAACCGCGCGCGATGTCGTTCGTCAACGTCTTGCTGCCGGAATCGAGAATGAGCCGGTCCTCCGCCGGTTTCGCGACCACGCGGGCGAGAACTGTCAGCGCGCAGTCGTTCCAGCTGGCAGCGCCCAGGGCGACCTGCGTGCGGTCGTAATAAATGTAGTTGCCCGGGCGCAGCTCAGTGAGTCCGCGCTGCTGCAGGCTGTACCGCGATGTCGGCGTGGCGCCGACACTGATTTCCGCCACTTCAACGCCGCGCTCGCGTACGCGAGCGGCAAGCGTGGTGAGGATCGCGGCTTCGGCGCGCGCGATGGCATCGATCTCGGCTTCCGAGGTTGCGCCGTATCCGTGTCCGGCGTGACTGAGCAGGCCGCGGAAGCGCAGCCCCGGCATTTCCGCCACGCGGACGATGAAGTCCACCGCGTTCGCGGCGTCCGGATCGATCCCGCAGCGATGAAAGCCGACGTCCACCTTGACGAGGACGTCGACGCTTCGTCCGGCCGCGGCGATTGCCGCGGACCACCCGGCGGCGACATCGAGATTGTCCACGATGAACGAGATCCGGGTCCGTTCGAGCAGATCGATCACGCGGTCCGCATTGATTGGATTCAAGGGGTACGGCAGGCGAATGTCGTCCACACCGCCGGCGGCCATGATTTCCGCCTCGCCGAGCTTCGCGCAGCAAATGCCCATCGCACCGTCAGCGATCTGCCGCTGCGCGAGCGCGACACTCTTGTGGGTTTTGGCGTGGGGACGTAGACGAAGGCCGCGCGCGGTCGCTGCGGCCTGCATACGTTGCAGATTCTGCGACATCCGCGTGTGATCGACGAGCACACACGGCGTCCTGAGGTCAGTAAGTTTCACCCGGATATCTTACTGAGAGGGACAGCCCAAAAAGGTGGCTGTCCCCGTTGTTTGAGGTCAAAAAGGTGGCTGTCCCCGAATCACGCGAGCAGGCCGAGCGGGGCGGACTCCTTGAAGCCGGGGAAGACGCGGGTGGTGTCGCGGAGGCCCAGGTGGCCGCGGACGACTTCATTGAAGACGCTGCGGAAGTCCGTCGTGATCGCCAGGTCGCGGCCGTCATGACGCTGTTCGCGCGCGAGACCGGGCCACGTGCCGTACACCTTCCCGCCGCGGACGGCGCCGCCGATGATCATCATCGCGTTGCCATGGCCGTGATCAGTGCCGCGGTTGCCGTTCTCCGCCACGGTCCGCCCGAACTCCGACATCGTCATCACGACGACATCCTCCATGCGGTCGCCGAGGTCGCGGACGAGCGCCGCTATCCCGCGCGCCAGATCGTCAAGACGGTTCGCGAGGATGCCGACAGCCGCACCTTCGTTGGCGTGATGGTCCCAGTTACCCGACTCGGCAAACGCCACCTCGAGGCCGACGTCCGCCTTCACGAGCTGCGCAATCTGCCGCAGGGCCTGACCGAACGGTGACGGCGGATACTCGGCGCCATTGGACGGCGCGTACTGCGACGGATCCGCCTTCTTCAGCATCCTCACCGCGTCGAACGCTTCGCGGCCGGTCGAGTGCAGGACGCTGTTGGCGGCCGCCGCGTACTCGGCCTCGAACGAGGACTGCACCATGTCGGTCGACTGCCCGGCGCGGATCCCGAACTGCGAGATCTGCCCGATCGCGAGCGCAGGCGACGTCCCCTGCAGCGAGCGGGGGAGCTGCGGCGCGAGCGCGACGGCCCGGAACGGTGTCGCCTTCTGATGTTCCTTCGCGTGCAGGTAGCGATTCATCCACCCGTCGGATGTGCTCTTCACGCCCGGCGTGCCAGACTCCATGTAGTCCTGCGCGTCGAAGTGCGACCGCGTGGCGTCGTGCGAGCCGCAGGCATGGACGATCGCCATGTTGCGCGATTCCCAGAACGGCTTGAGCGGACGCATCCGCGGATGCATGCCGAAGAACCCGTTCAGGTCCACCGCAGTGTTCTCGTCGGCGCCAGGTTTCGCGATCGCCAGCGACGGCCGGGAGGCGTAGTAGTCCTGCTCGCCGAACGGGATGATCATGTTCAAACCATCGACCGCCCCCCGCTGGAAGATCGTGATCAGGATTTTTTGCCGCTGCGCTCCCAATCCTTCGACCGTACGCGCGAGAAAGGTCGGAGCGAATCCGAGGCTGACCAGCGCCATCGCGCCGTCTTTCAGGAAGATGCGTCGCGAGATCATGACGTCCTACTTTCGCTGGAATTCCGGAGATCCGAGAACGAGCGCGATCGCCTGCGGTGTCGTCGTCGCGCGGCCGATGGTCGCCCGCGTGGACTCGGACAAATCCCCGCCGAGCGCCTGCGACACGATCGTCGACTGATCCACGCCGGACGACGGCGTGACGCCGCGCAGCTTGCCGCTCGAAAGCGCGACGGCGAAGTTCATGCGGTTGAGCAGCGCCCCGGTATTGACCCACGCTTCGGCGCGGTCAGAGTAGCCGGTCGGCGGCTGGCATCCGTAGGGCGGCATCCCGAGCTCACGCATCGCCTGGACGAGCGGAAGACCGTTGACCGCGTCCGCTCCGGATGCGCGTACCGCGCTGGCGACGAAATCGAGTGGTGATTTCACCTTCGCCCGATAGGACGCTGGTGCCAGAAACTCCGGCGACGTAATGATCGTTCGGACGACCTCGCGAATATCGCCGTCGGTCTTGAGGAACGTTGCCGCGGCGCGATCGACCAGCGCTTTCGGCGGATCGTCAGCGACGAACCGGCGGGCGAGCTTCGTCGCCAGGAAGCGGGCCGTGGACGGATGCTTCGCCAGCAGGTCCAGCACCCGCTCGCCGTCCCTCTTTCCGCCGCCACTCTTGATCGTCAAGCCGAGCGCCACCTTGTCGCCGTTGTCGTGCATGCGCGGCTCGAACACGAACGCCCCGCCCTGCCGCGGCTGCGTCAGCGTCCACCCGCTGAATGCGCGCGCCACTTCCTGGACGTCCTTCTGCGTATATCCGCCGTCCACACCGAGGGTGTGCAGCTCCATCAGCTCGCGGGCGTAGTTCTCGTTGAGGCCGCGAGGTCTGCGGTTCTGAAGCGCGGGGGGCAGATCGGCCATCGTCGGATTTGCACCCGCCATCCCGGGCCGCCGCTGTACCCCCGGACGATTGGGATTACCTCGGTCGGTCTGACCCGGGCGGCGTCGAAGGTCCGCGCGAGGGTTACGTCCGTTCGGCCCTTCCATGGCGGTGCCTTCCGGCGCGGCACTCTGCCAGTTGTCCAGATAGAAGAGCATCGCGGGGCTCTCGGCAACGGCGCCAAGCAGGTCACGGAATTTTCCGAACACGTGCGGGCGTATCGCGTCGCGCTCGTATTCGGTCAGGTAGATCCGCGTCTGACCCTTGCCCGCAAAGACATTGAAGTGGTTGAACCAGAAGTCGACCATGACTTCCTGCAACTGCCTGTCGCTATACGCGGCGCGCAGCACTTTCTGCTGCGTGAGCTCATCGAGCACACGTCGCTGCGCCCGCTGCGCCTGCATTTCCTCCGGCGTCCGGTTCTGGCGGCCCGCGTTGACGCTGCCAGGTTGCATGGCGGAGTCATTCGGAGCCGCGGCCGCCGCGCCATTGGCC
>JACDCA010000322.1 GCA_013694635.1 Acidobacteriota bacterium
GGCGTTCCCGCAATGACTCGTGACCGGTGGAGAGTGTCGTCAGGCATCGTCTCCAGGACGTCTGCCGGGCCGCTCAGCTCGACGGCCAGGCCGAAATCAAGGATCTTCGGACGACCGTCCGACGTGACCACTACGTTGGCAGCCTTCAGGTCGCGGTGGACGATGCCGCGTGCATGCGCGAACGCAAGAGCGTCGACAATGTGCCGCGCGTATTGCAGGGCGAGGGAAACAGGAAGCCCGCCGCCCGGTATGAGCGTGGACAGCGGTTGTCCCCCGACCAGCTCCATCACGATGAACACGTGGTCGCGGTCTTCGACGACGTCGTGAACGGTGCAGATGCCGGGATGATTCAGCGAGGACGCCGCGCGCGCTTCGCGAAGTATGCGCCGCAGGGCCTCCTTCCCCGGAGCCGAGTCGATCATCTTGAGCGCGACCGAGCGCTGCAGGCGGGCGTCGGTGGCTCGATAGACGGTTCCCATGCCGCCGGAGCCGAGGGTTGCTTCGATCGTGAACCGGCCGAGCTGGTCGCCAGGAGTGGGCATCGGGGAAGAGGAGTATAGCGCTGCGCCCGGAATTAGTGACGGGCGGTCGTCGGCGACCCGCCGAAGTGGCGCCGGTACCACGCGATGCTCCGGTCGATCAAGTCCACCACGTGCTTCGTCTCGCGGATGCCGTGGCCCTCGCGCGGATACCGCACCATGATCGATTCAACGCCGACATCGCGCAGCGCGATATAGAACTGCTCCGCTTCTGCAATCGGCACGTCGTTGTCGTTCTCGCCGTGCACCAGCATCACGGGGGTCTTGACGTTCTGGACGTAGCGGATCGGCGACCGCTGCCAGAGCACGTCCATCAATCCTTTCTGATGCGGGAACGACCCGAACTCCACGGCGAGGTAATCGTGGTAGTACGCCATGTAGTTGAAGCTCACGAGATTTGAGATGCTCGCCGTGGGAATCGCCGCGCGGAAACGGTCCGTTTGCGTGACGATCCAGTTCGTCAGCTGACCGCCGTAGCTTCCCCCTTCAATGCCGAGTCGGTTCCGATCGATCCACGCGTACTTCGCCAGCGCCGCATCCACACCTGCAAGGACATCTCTCGCTTCGCCGCCGTTCTGGTCGCCGAAGATGGCGTCCGCAAGTTTCTGCCCGTAGCCGGTCGATCCGCGATAGTTCACCATCAACGACGCCCAGCCCTGCGACGCGAATACCTGCGCCTTGCTGTTGAAGGCGGGACCCTGCTGCCCATGGGGACCACCGTGAATCATCACGATCATCGGATGCCGCGAGCGGGTGCCGGTCTCGACCGGAAGCGTCAGGAAAGCGTCTATCTCCATGCCGTCGAAGCTCTTGAACGTGAACGACTCCACCCGACCGAGCGTGCGCCCGGCCAGCAACTCCTGGTTCAGCGTGGTCAGCGGCGTCACGCCAGTCTTCGCAGGATCGCTGATGACCAGCTGCGCCGGGCCGGTGCGATCCGTGAAGGCATACACCATCCTGCCGTCGCGCAGGGGTGACCACCCGCCCACAGTTCCTTCGCCCGGAGTCACGAGCGCCGGCCCTTCGCCCCCCACCGGCTGGCGGTAGACGCGATTGCTCCCGCGCTCCTGGACGGTGAAATACAGCGAGCGGCCGTCCGCGGACCACTCGGGCGCCCCCTGCCGGTTGTCCATCCGTCCGACCTCGCGCCGGTTCGCGCCGGCCGCGTCCATCACCCAGACGTGCGTGTCTTCCATCGTCGTTTCGGAAGACGTGAGGTCGCGTGTCGTTCCCTGGAAGGCGATGCGTGCGCCGTCGGGCGACCACTTCGGGCGGTACTCGGCGCTCTTCGTGTTGCTCAGCCGCCGGACCATTCCGTCGGTCACCCTGGCGGCGAAGACGTCGTAGTTGAAGAACCGATCCGGGTCGGGTCCGCGGTTCGAGACGAAGAGGATCTCGTCGCCGCGCGGCGACCAGTCCACCGAGTGCTCGTAGTAGTTGCCGGTCGTCAGCTGACGAACCTGTTTGGTCGTGAGATCGGCGATGAAGATGTGCAGCCGGCGGTTGTCATTGAACCGTGTCAGGCCTTCTGCCGCCGTCGGTTTGTAGAGATACCGCGTGATGACCATCGGGTCGCCGTTCGCGTCCGCCTCAGGTCCGGGAGTTGCGGAGATGAACGCAATCTGCCGGCCATCAGGTGACCAGGCGAAGCGATCGCCTGACGACGGCAGCGGATGGTTCGTTCCTTCGATCGGCGCGATGAACGTCAACCCGGAACCGTCGGGTGCGGCGATCATCAGGCCAGACTTCTCCCCCTCGCGACCCGAGAAAGCGACCAGGCGGCCATCCGGAGACCACACGGGGCCCGAAGCGCTGTCGCCGCCGATCCGCCACGATTTGTGCGACGCCAGCGACATCATCCAGAGCCGAGAGTACGGCCGCGCGGGGCGATCGCTGCTCTGGACGCTGTACGCGACATGCGTGCCGTCAGGTGACGCCTGGACGTCGCCGACCGACTGCAGTTTGTAAAGGTCCGCTGAGTCCAAGCCGGTTTTACCCGTGGCGGCGGCCAATGTCAGCGCTGACACGCACAAGCCGGCGCTCAGCAACAGACGCGCAGTGTTATTGATCATGTGAACCTTCATAACCGGGCCGTCACCGCGCCTCGGAACCCATCGTCCCACCTGTTGGATGTATGCGTCGTAGGATGCCGCAAATTTCCG
>JACDCA010000354.1 GCA_013694635.1 Acidobacteriota bacterium
GACGATGAGAGTGTTGACGTGGCGTTGCTGTCGCAGGCACTGCACCACGCCAGCGATCCCGCGCGCGCCATTACCGAAGCCGCCCGCATCGTCGTTCCCGGCGGCCACGTGTTGCTGCTCGACCTGAGAGAACACCACGAGACCTGGGTCCGCGAGCGGTTGGGCGATCGCTGGACCGGATTCTCCGAGGAAAAGCTCCGCGGACTCCTGCACGACGCGGGGCTGGAGCAGATCAAAGTCACCGTCGGCGCACGACGCACCGGTGATCCATTCACGGTTTTGATTGCGAGCGGGCTGAAGCCAACAACCGTAGACCAGGCCTCTAGGCCTGCCGCACGAGCCACGGCTTCACGCACGAAGGCCACAAAGGCCACCAGGAGCACTAAGAAAGAAACCAGGAATTCATAGATATGTCCGATAAGCGCATCCCGCTTTCCCCATCCTGCATTCCGGTAGTCGCGACTCTTCACGAGCAGCTGGCGAAGCGTCTGCTCGTGCTGGATGGAGCGATGGGGACAATGATCCAGCGCCACAAGCTGACCGACGTGGACTTCCGCGGCGAGCAGTTCAGGGATCATCCGAACGAGCAGAAGGGGAACAGCGACCTCCTGGTCCTCACGCGTCCGGACGTCATCGGCGCGATCCACCGCGAGTACCTGGCTGCGGGCGCCGACGTCATCGAGACCAACACCTTCACGAGCACCGCCATCGCGCAGGCCGACTACGGGCTCGAGTCCCTCGTCTACGACCTCAACGTCGCGGGCGCGAAGGTGGCGCGGGAAGCGGCGGACGAGTGGACTGCGAAGACGCCGGACAAGCCGCGCTTTGTCGCCGGCGCCATCGGTCCCACCAACCGGACGCTGTCGATTTCCCCCGACGTCAATAATCCCGCGTTCCGCGCGGTGAGCTTCGACGAGATGCGCGAGGCCTACGAGGAGCAGGTGCGCGGCCTGATCGACGGCGGCGTGGACCTGATCCTGCTCGAGACAATATTCGACACGCTCAATGCCAAGGCGGCCATCGTCGCGCTCGAGAACGTCTACGACCAGCGCGGCGTCCGCCTGCCGCTGATGATCTCGGTCACTATCACCGACCGCAGCGGCCGCACGCTCTCGGGGCAGACGCTGGACGCCTTCTACATCTCGATCCGCCACGCCAAGCCGTTCAGCGTCGGAATCAACTGCGCCCTCGGCGCCCGCGACATGCGTCCCTACATGGCGGAACTCGCGCGCATCGCGGAGTGCTATGTCAGCAGCTACCCCAACGCGGGTTTGCCGAACGCGTTTGGAGAGTATGACGAGCAGGCGCACGAGACGGGGGAACTCCTGCGTGACTTCGCAGCCTCAGGCTTCGCCAACATCGTGGGGGGATGTTGCGGTACGACTCCTGAGCACATCGCCGCAATAGCTGCTGCTGTGGATGGCGTTGCGCCGAGAAAGCTGCCATCCGACTCCTGGCTCCAGACGTCCGTAGTCCAGCCCTTCAGGGCTGCCGGTAGCGACCACTATTCAAGGTTCAGCGGGCTGGAAGCTTTGACGATCCGGCCCGACTCGAACTTCCAGATGATCGGCGAGAGGACGAACGTCACCGGCTCCGCGAAATTCGCGCGCCTGATCAAGTCCGACAACTACACCGAGGCCGTGAGCGTCGCGATGGACCAGGTCCGGAGCGGCGCCAACATGATCGACGTCAACATGGACGAGGGCATGCTCGACTCCGAGCAGGCCATGACCACGTTTCTCAACTACATCGCCACCGAGCCCGAGATCGCGCGCGTGCCGGTGTTCATCGACAGCTCGAAGTGGTCCGTGCTCGAGGCCGGACTGAAATGCGTCCAGGGAAAGAGCGTCGTCAATTCCATCAGCCTGAAGGAGGGAGAGGCGGACTTTCTCGCCAAGGCTCGCCACGTCCAGCGCTACGGCGCCGGCGTGGTCGTGATGGCCTTCGACGAGACCGGCCAGGCCGACACCATCGAGCGCAAGGTGGAGATCTGCCAGCGCGCCTACACGCTGTTGACCGAGACCGTCGGCTTCGATCCGACCGACATCATCTTTGATCCGAACATCCTCGCGATCGCCACCGGGCTCGAGGAGCACAACGATTACGCCGTCAATTTCATCGAAGCGACGCGGATCATCAAGGAGCGCTGCCCCGGCGTGAAGATCAGCGGCGGCGTCAGCAATCTCTCTTTTTCGTTCCGCGGCAACGACCGTGTCCGCGAGGCGATCCACTCGGCGTTCCTCTACCATGCCATCAAAGCGGGCATGGACATGGGGATCGTCAATGCCGGGCAGCTGGTCGTCTACGAAGACATCCCGAAGGACCTGCTCGAGCACGTCGAGGACATCATTTTCAATCGGCGTTCCGACGCGACCGAGCGGATGGTGCAGTTCGCCGATACCGTGAAGGGGAGCGGGCAGAAGAAGGAGCTCGATCTCGCCTGGCGCGAGCAGCCGGTGGAGGCGCGGCTCTCGTTCGCGCTCGTCCATGGCGTCGTCGATTTCATCGAGGCGGACGTCGAGGAGGCGCGGCAGCAGTACGCGCGCCCGCTGGAGATCATCGAAGGTCCCTTGATGGACGGCATGAAGATCGTCGGCGACCTCTTCGGCGCCGGCAAGATGTTCCTGCCGCAGGTGGTGAAGTCCGCGCGGGCGATGAAGCGCGCCGTCGCCGTGCTGCTGCCTTATATGGAGGCAGAGAAGGCGGCAGCAGTAGCCGGTGGCCTTCAGGCCGCCGGACAAGGGCAACAAAAAATTCTGATGGCCACCGTTAAGGGTGACGTCCACGACATCGGCAAGAACATCGTCGCGGTCGTGCTCGCGTGCAACAACTACGAGGTCATCGATCTCGGAGTGATGGTGCCGGCGGCAAAGATCCTGGACCGGGCCGTCGAGCAGAAGGTGGACATCATCGGCCTGAGCGGACTGATCACGCCGTCGCTCGACGAGATGGTGTTCGTCGCGCGCGAGATGGAGCGACGCGGCTTCACCCTGCCGCTCCTCATCGGCGGAGCGACCACCAGTCCGCAGCATACCGCGGTGAGGATCGCGCACGAGTACAGCGGACCCGTCGTCCACGTGCACGACGCGTCACGCGCCGTGGACGTGGTATCGAGTCTGCTCGGCGGCAAGCTCGCCGAGTTCGACAAGGCGAACCGGGTTGCGCAGGAGAACACGCGGCAGAAGTATGCGG
>JACDCA010000366.1 GCA_013694635.1 Acidobacteriota bacterium
TCCACTGGTAAATGAAGTTCTGCCGCCGCTCCAGCGCGTGAACGCAGCGCGACAATTCCATCACCGGCGACACCGCGCACACGCCGCGCAAAGCCGGTGGCGGCGCGTCGCCATAGTCACCAGCGAGCTTCAGCGCGAGGTTTCCGCCGAGAGAATACCCGGCAACGACAACTCGATCGATCGACTCAGTCCTCACGAGCTCGCGGATGACGTGATCGGCATCGTGGGTCAATCCCGAGTGATACAACCCCGGGCCGAGATGCTCGGTTCCGCCGCAGTTCCGCTGGTTCAGCAGGACGACATTGAAGCCGGCCCGATGACCCTTGGCCGCGAGGCCGCGCATGTAATGCGCACTGCTCGAGCCTTCCAGACCGTGGAGGGCAAGTAAGACAGGATGCGCCGCCCGGTCGCGCTGCCAGTAGCAGTGCGCGTGGACGCGTGTGTCTTCCGTGACCTGGAACTGCCGGTCCTCCGCGGAAGACAAGTCCAGGAACTGTCGGGGCCTCGCCCACGCGAACACGGTCATCAGATGACCGTTCTGCAGCCGTTTACGGGGGACGAAAGTGCTCAACGGAGTCGATAGATGCGGATAGCGCCGCTCTGGAACGCGAGCGGCAGATCGATCGCGTTTTCAGTCACGAGATAGTCGAGCGCGTATTCCGCGCCGAGGCGGCGCGCCTTGTCGGCTGAGAGCGTCTGAAAATCGTCGAGCTCCCGCATCCGCTGCTGCGTGCGCTCGGCGACGGCTCGATCGTAGATGCCGAGCGCGGTGTCCTTGACTCCTTCGACGAAGACGTCACGCTGCCCGGCGACGCGGACGCTCGTGCCGTAGCGGACTGCGTGCATCGGATCGGCGAGCCAGCCACTGCCGCGCCCGGTTCCCCGCGCCCACGCCATCGCCCGCCCCCAGTCATCGTCAGGAATCGTCGTCTGGATGACCGGTCTGTCGATCTGGACGCTGACATAGACGGCGCGCGTCACGGAGAACGCCAGGATCAGAAGTGCGGCGAGCCGGGCGCGCGCAAATCCCTCGGCGAGCGCCCACACGGCGTACACCGTCGCCAGGAAATCGAACATCAGGAACAGGCGCCCCGGCTGGAGCTGGAATGACAGGACGATGTGCATCGCCTGGAGGATGAGGAACACGACGAAGGCGAATGCCAGCGCGGAGCTTCCGAGGACGAGCGCCCGCTCCCGCTCGCCGACCAGGCCGGCACGCTGCCGCCGGACATAAATCCATCCGACGAGCGCGAGGTATCCGAGGTTCAGGATCCACGCATGCGCCGGCCATTCCAGGATGAACAGGTACTCTTTCGTGGACAGCAGCCGCCGCCATTCGCCGTCCATGACGCCAAGGCGTCCACCAAGCGGACCACCGGTCACCGCCCATGCCGCGAGCGCGGCGGCCGGCAGGGCGGTGATCATCATCCATCGCCGAATGGACGCGTTCGCAATCGCCATCCCCGCCGCGAGCCAGATGGCGAACCACATTGCCGCGGCCGGGTGGAGTGCGGCTGCGCCGGCGACGAGCACCGCAACCGCCGCGTCGCGTTTCCGCAGGAACAGCGCCACCGCGATGATGCCGATGCCGAACACGAGCTGGCGCGGGTGGAAATATCCCTCGAGCGTATTCGTCCCCGACCGCGCGATCGCGTGCCGCAGCGTCATCGCGGCGAGCAGAGCAACGCAAGCCCATTCAGTCCGGTAGATGCGTTTCCCCACCAGCCACGTGCCGGCGGCGATCAGCACGAGCGACCCGAGGTGCAGCGCCGCAAACACGAAGGGGACCGATGCCCCCGTCGTCCGGACGATGGCCCCAATCACCTCGTCGTAGGTGGTCAGTCGTTCCTGCGCGGCAATGACCGCGGCGTCGCGCACGTAAAGGCCGGGATCGAGCTGCTCGAGCACGACGGGAAGGTAGAACGCCTGGTCGGAGGCGCCGTATCGGTAGCCGCCGGAGTTCAGGACGGCCAGGACGACAAACGGCAGGAGGTAGAGAAGGACCCTAGGGCTGTTCATCCGCCGTCGGGCCGTAAATCGGCGGCAGCGGAACATCCTTCAACCGCAGGTACACACTCAGCTGCCCCCGGTGATGGATCAGGTGGTTCATCACGAACGATCGGACGGCCGCCACTCGCGGCAGCGTGAAGATCTCGTGGCCGCCGTGCTTGAGCGTCCACGGCGCCATCATTTCGGCGTCGGTGGCTTTCGCGAGACTGGCGCGCGCCGCCGCGACTTTCTTATCGAACTCCTCGAGCAGCACGGCACGAGACTCGGGCGCATCGAGGCGCGTTTCCTTGTCGCTGGACGCCGCCAGATCGTAAAACGTCGCGGCCATCGTCGCGCTGCACCAGAACGGGATGTTGGCGACGTGCCCGGCCAGCTGTCCGAGGGTCATCGATTTCGGATGCGGCTTCCAGGCGAACTCGGCTTCCGGCACGCGCTCGAGCAGCCGGCGCGTCGTGGCCAGCTCGTGATCGTATTCGGGCAGTAGCGACTGCACGATCGACATGTCCGCTGATCTTATTGCATGAAGGTGGTGTCTGCTTCGACGACCACGGTTTTCTGACCGAGCACTTTGTCGCCGACCATCACCCTCACCAGGTAGGTGCCGGCCGGAACAGCGACGCCGCCACCGCGGCCGCCGCCGCCGAACTGGGCAAGCAGCGCCTGTTGTGCCTGCTGCGGGTCCGCTCCGCGCTGGGGAGTTG
>JACDCA010000393.1 GCA_013694635.1 Acidobacteriota bacterium
ATCGAGACGCTGGACGCACGGTGGCTCGCCCGCGATGGCGCCGGCCGGGACGTCGCCGGAATGATGCAGCGCGCGGCAACCTGGCGGCGGCGCCACTACGACATCGGGATCAACTTCGAGCCGGATATCCGGAGCAACATCCTCCTCGCGGCGGCGCGCCCAGCGTGGACGGCGGGATATGCAAGCGCCGGCGGCGGGCCACTGCTGGATCTGGCGCTCGATTACGACCCTGGATCGCACACGAGCGACAACGCGCGCCGCCTCGCCGCGGCTGTTTTCGAGTCTCCGTTGGCCGACCTCCCGGGGCCGTTACTCGCCATCTCCGATGAGCATCGGCAGCGCGCGCGGTCGATCGTCGGCGCGGCGCGTCACCCGCTCGTGGCCATGCACGTGAGCGGCGGACGCCCCGTCAAGCAATGGGATCCACAGCGATTCGGAGACGTTGCCCGGAAGCTCGCGGCTACCCGCGGTGCGACGATTCTGCTGACCGGCTCCGAGGGGGATCGCGCGCTGGTCGCCCGGGTCAAGGCAGTTCTTCCGGAATCCGCTGTCATCGCCGTCGCCAACGGCGTGGATCTGCTGACGCTCGCCGCACTGCTCGACCAGTCCGATCTGCTCGTCACCGGGGACACTGGGCCCATGCACCTGGCCCACGCCGTCGGCACTCCAGTGGTGGCTGTGTTCGGTCCGTCGGATCCCGTGCGCTACGCGCCGCGAGGCCCATTCGATCGCGTCGTCCGCATCGATCTGCCGTGCGCCCCCTGCAACCGGATCCGCCTGCCGCCGGCGCGATGCCAGGGGAAAATACCCGACTGCCTGGCACTGGTATCGGCCGACAGCGTGTTCGACGCTGCGGCCGCAGTGCTCGACCAGTGCTGGAGTGCCACACCGGCGAGATGATCGACGCAAGCGTCACCATCACAACGGCGGCCGGCGAGCGCACGGTCGCGCTTGGCACCTATCTCGATGCCGCTACCGAGGAAGCCGCGCATCGTGACGCGCATTCATGGATCAAGGAACTGCGTCACGCGAAGGTTGACGGACGCGGCTTTCGGCAGCGCTTCACCGTCAGGGGGGATTCGCTGTGGTGGTTCACTGAACTCTACCTCCACAAGGAGCGCGCACTCGTCGATATCTACCGCACGATCGGCGCCACGCGGGCACTCGTCGCGAGCGAGAAGCCTTTGCGGCTGGAGGTCGCGAGCGGCTCTCCCGTCGTGCGTCATGTCGCCCCGCTGGTGGCGAAGACGTCAGGGGTGACGACTGCGAGTGCAGTTGCCGAGCGAGAGTGGAACGGACGGCTTCGACGGCTGCAATGGCGTGCCCGCATGCTGGTACTCGCCGCGTGGGCGGCGCGGCTGCGGGCGGGCGCGGCAGCCGGGAGCGAGTCCCCCACTGTCGCGGCGTTCATTCACCGGGCGTTCTGGCGCTCCGGAGGGGAGGACGGAAGCGCCGAGTCTTACATCGGTCCGGTTCTTCGGGCGCTCGAGGACCGTTGTGGCGCCGAAAGCATGCAATACGTCGGGATCGGTCCGCCGGTCAACTTCCGGGCGCGACACTGGTGGCGGCCCTTCGAGTCTGCCAGCGATAACAAGGTCGTGCCGGTCGAGCGTTATGCCCCCTGGCGCCTGTTGCGCGACTCGCGGGAGGTCTGGCGCAATCGTTCGGCGAATTTCCGCGGCGTGTGCGCCAGCGAAGATCTCCGCAGCGCGGCGGTCATTGCCGGGATCGACTGCTGGCCGATCGTTCGAGAACAGCTGGCAGGTGTGGTCTACCTGCAGTGGCCATGGTCGGCGCGGGCGATGGACGAAGCGGCGGCGGCGCTCGACACGCTGCAACCGTCGAGTGTGGTCACGTATGCCGAAGCGGGAGGGTGGGGCCGGGCGTTGATCCTCGAATCACGCCGGCGTGGGATTCCGTCAGCGGGGCTGCAGCACGGGTTCATCTATCGGCAGTGGCTGAATTACCGGCACGAGCCGGACGAGATCGGACATGCAGGACGAGGCGATTCGGGTTTTCCGGCACCGACGGTGACGCTGCTGTTCGACGAGTACGCCGCACGGCATCTTCGAGAGCACGGACGGCTGTCCCCCGAGTCGCTGAAGGTGACTGGGAGTCCGCGCCTCGACATGATGATCGCCCGTCTGGCCCAGCTCACCCCGGACGATCTGGCCCGTGCGCGAAGTGAGACCGGCGCCCGAGACGAGGAAATGATCGTCCTGGTCACGACCAAGGAGAAAGAAGCCCGCCCTGTCCTTCCGGCTCTCGTCGCGGCTGCGGAGGCCATCCCCGGTGTGCGGCTCGTGATCAAGTCGCATCCCGCCGAAACTCCGGCCGCCTACGAC
>JACDCA010000399.1 GCA_013694635.1 Acidobacteriota bacterium
CCGGTCAACATTTCAATACCCCTGATTTCCGTTGGCGCCCCGAGATCCACCATGATCCAGTCCCCGCTCCGCTGCCCGCGGCCGGCATGCCAGCGCGTGTAGAGATCACCATCCTGAACCAGTGGACCAAGCGCGACATTGTCGGAGGCCGAGGACACGATGAAAGGGACGCGACTGCCCCTGGCGACCGGGGCCCGCTCCGTCCGGCGCGGCACGAGGTAGGTCGTGTAATTCGCGGCCTCGTGATCCAGCTGCGCACCGGGAACACTGCTGGCGAATTGGCGCCAGCGGCCGTCGGTGTCGAGAATGTGATCGACGACGATTTCAATGGAGCCGAGCTCTGCCAGCCGCGTGACGACGTCGCGATTTCCGTGCGAGAGCAGCTCTTTCATTCCCGGGTAGTGGGGAGCGAAGTACCCGCTGTACCCGTTGATCAATGGACGCCCATGCGACATTGCGCGGTAGAGCGCCGAGGTGTCGAGATCGTCGCCAAGCGGCAGTTCCAGTCGAAGGTCCGCCTGGACCTGGCTTGGCCGCGCTTCCGGCAGGGCGGCCATCCGCATCGGCAGCGGCCAGCCATCGATGAGAATCCCGGCGACCGCGACGGCCGGCAGCCATTTCGCCGTCCGCGGCCATCGCTCCATGATCGCTCGAAGCCCGAGCCCGGCGGTCACCGCGAGACAGAACGCGCCGAGCATCCAGAAGCGCGCTGGCACGCGCACCCCATCAGCCCCCGGCAGCAACATCAGCCACGCATAGGGCGCCTTGTAGATGGCCGGGACGTTCATCAGCGTCGGCGCCGGCCCGAGCGCCATCAGCCACATTGCAAACGTGGCGAGGGCATAGAAAGCAAGCACCGATCGCCGGCGCCAGACACCCCTGATCGCCGGATGCAGCAGCGCAGCGGCCAGTAAGCACAGCGCCGCGACCGACACTGGCTTTTCGGGGGAGGTGACCGAGATCAGCTGAAGACCCGCGATCTGCAGCCGGAACGGACCGTGGAGCGCTCGCACGATCGCGGCGGCCGTCGCGAGCACGCCAAGCCCGAGCAGGGCCCGTGCTGCTCGAGGATACCCCGGCGCCAGTCTCGACGTCGCGCGCCACTCCAGAACGATCGCCACCGCGGCGATGACTACGACAGTAAGACCCGGGAACATGTCCGACTCCGCACGGCGGACGATGTGGAGCCAGCCCCACGCGCGACTTTGGTCCCCCACGGCCAAAACGCTCGCGATGTCGGCGCTGAACTGCAGGATCTCGGTCATCGTCCGTCTCAGGTTGTAGGCCCGCGAGAAACGCCAATATCCGTACAACACGGGAGCGAGGACCGCCGCCGCCACCGCCCAGGCGACGATCGCTTTCAACAGGTCGCGTCCGACGCCTCGGAACAGCGCAAACCACGCCAGCCAGAGCCCGATGAGCACCGACAGAAAAAAGAAGTAGTACCCGCAAGCCAGCGCCTGCATCACCCATGCGCCCGCGAAGAGCACCAGCCACCAGGTACGTGAGCTCTGTTCGAAAGCGCGCGACGGCGCGGCCGCCGACTCCGGAGGCGCCTGAAAGAATCTGTGCAGCCCCGCGAGCGCGAGCGGCGTCCAGTACGCCGACAGCACCTGCACGTGTGCGATCTGCGGCATGCGAGAAGGGGCAAAGGCGAACGCCGTCCCGGCTACGAACGCGACGTCGTGACGTCCGGTAAGGGTAACGACGAGGTAATGCGTGGCCAGCCCGCACAGGAAGAACGCGAGCAGGAATGCGACGTTGTAGGCCAGGACCGGCTCGCCGGTGGCGAAGATGATCGGCGTCGTGATCACCGAGAGCCCAAGCAGGTGCTCCGAGAGCGCGAACGCTCCCCTGAACGGAAAGAACTGCGGCGCGTTCCACCAGGCGTCGGTGAGCGGCACGGCAGTGGCGTTCCACCACATGATCCAGACGTTGAGGAGAGGATCGCCGAGGTCGCTGGGCAGCAGCGTGCGGGGATGCAGGATGAGCGGCCACGTCAGCGCGACCGTCAGCACGGCGTACGCCGCACTGGCCAACGCATACGAAACAGAGCTGCGGCGCATGAACACCAAAAAGTATAATCGGCGCCCATGAAACGACTTCCGATCGCCGTCGCGTGCCTCACGTTTCTGTGCCTCTCGATGCCATTGGCGGCGCAGCGCGAGGGAGATCCCGCAATCCTCCAGAAGATCCGCGCGGAAGGCACCGAACGGTCGGAAGTCATGACGATGTTCGACCAGTTCGTGACGGTGATCGGGCCTCGGCTGACCGGTTCACCGGAGTACAAAGCGGCGGCGGACTGGGCGCGCGCGAAGCTGGCGGCCTGGGGGCTCGCCAGGCCGTCTCTGGAGAGCTGGGAGTTCGGACGCGGGTGGGCGCTCGATCGCCTCGTCGTGGAGATCCTCGAGCCCCGCTATATGCCGCTGATCGCTTATGCCGAGGCATGGTCCGCCTCCACACCTCGAGAGCTGGTCGCCGCCCCTGTCTACGTCGGTGGCGCCGCCACGGCGGCCGACGTCGCGGCGATAAAGGACAAACTCGCGGGAGCCATCGTGCTGTCGCAGCCGATCGTCACTGGCTTCGTGCGAGAGGACCGCGTTCAGCCGGCCACCAGCGAAACGTCGGTGCGCATCGGCGCACCACCCATGCCGCGGCAGGGCACGCTGAACCAGGCCGACGCGCGGCAAGTCGCGCAAACCCTCCGGGAAGCGAGACCTGGAGCGATCCTGCGATCCAGCGCCGGCGAGCACGGCACGGTGTTCGTCCTTGGACGTGATCAGGGAGAAAACGCGAGTCCCACGATCGTCCTGGCCGCCGAGCACTACAACATGGTCGCCCGCATGGTGGAAAAGAATGTCCCCGTCAGGATGCGCGTCCACATGCAGACGCGGTTTCTCACCAGTGACACGAAGGGCTACAACGTCGTCGCCGAGCTGCCGGGGACCGATCCCGCGCTGAAGGATGAAGTCGTCCTGCTCGGCGCGCACCTGGACTCATGGCACACCAGTACCGGCGCGACCGACAATGCGGACGGCTCCGCCGCCGCGATGGAAGCGTTACGCATCCTCAAGGCCATCGGCGCCCGTCCGCGCCGGACGATCAGGGTCGCGCTATGGGGTGGAGAGGAACAGGGACTTCTCGGCGCGCGGGAGTACGTGAAAGCGCACTACGCTGGTGACTTGAACAGGGACGCGCGAGAGCGAGTGGCGGTCTATTTGAACCTCGATCCTGGGATGGGCCCGATCTATGGCTGGTATTCCGAAGGGAACGCAGCGGCCAAGGGGATATTCGACGCCTGGGGCGCGCCGCTGAAGGACCTCGGCGTCCTCAAGAACATCGAGGCCGGCATCGGAAGCACCGATCACGTCGCCTTCCGGGAGGCGGGCATTCCCGGGTTCAACCCGGTGCAGGACTACCTGACCTACGACGTCCGCACCCACCATACCAACGTCGATACCTACGAACGAATTCGCGAGCAGGACCTGAAACAGAACGCCATCGTCCTCGCCTGGATCGCTTACAACGCGGCGGTCACCGACCAGAAGTTTGCGCGGCCGGAGCCGCGGGCGCCGCGGCAGCCCTGATGCTGCGGCTGGCGCTGGTTGCGTTTCTCTTCTTCTGTTCGGGAGCGAGCGCACTCATTTACCAGGTCCTCTGGCTGCGCAAGCTTGGACTCGTCTTCGGCGTAACGGTCTACGCCGCCAGCACGGTCTGGGCGAGCTTCATGTTCGGGCTTGCGGTCGGCAGCCTGCTCTCGGGACGCGTGGCGGACCGGGTGCGACGGCCGCTCGTGTGGTTCGGAGTCGCCGAAGCACTTATTGCGGTGTCGGCAGTCGCCACCCCCGCAGCGCTCGGCGCACTGCAGGATCTCTACGCCTCGCTGTATCCGTCGCTGCCCAGGAGCCTGGGCGCCATCACGGCGGCGCGGTGCCTCATGGCGCTCGCCGTGCTCCTCGTGCCGACGGTGCTGATGGGCGCAACACTCCCGCTGGTCGTGAAGTCGTCATCGTTTCGCGCCAGCGACCTCGGTCAGCGCATGGCACTGCTCTACGCCTCGAACACCGCGGGCGCAATCGCTGGCACGCTGGTGTCGGGCCTTTTCCTGATCCCGCGTTATGGAATCCAGAAGTCTTTCATCGTTGCGGCAGCGCTCAATTTATGTGTCGCTGCGGTTGCCATCGCGGTCGGATTGCGACCGGTGTCGGCCGCAGGTCGTGGCCAGGACGAAGCTGATCTCGACGGTGCCCTGGCGGCGGCGCCGCCCGATCCTTCCCTGAGCGCATCGGCCCGGCGTGCGGTGCTCATCGTGTTTGCCCTCTCGGGGTTCGCATCGCTTGCGCTCGAAGTCATCTGGTTTCGAGTGCTGGTGCTGCTGGTCAGGCCCACGGTGTACGGCTTCGCCATGATGCTGGCCGTGCTGCTCGCCGGCATCGGGGCCGGCAGCTACATTGTTGCTCCGCTGCTCAAGCGCCAGCGGCAATGGATGCTGATCCTCGCGGTGCTCGAGTTGCTCCTCGCGGTGGTGTCCGTGCTCTCGATCGAGCTGCTCGTCTTTCACCCCGTGCTCGTGAAGCGGTTGACGCCGGCCATCGCGTCGGTCTTCCCTGAGTACCTGGCGTTTTCGATGGTGGCGAGCTTCCTGACAATCCTTCCATCCTCGTTGATCCTCGGGCTCGCCTTCCCGATTGGCCTGCGGTTGTGGACCGGCGGACGCGACGACCGCGGGTCGCACGCCGCGCGGCGGCTTGGACTTTTTTATTCATTGAACCTCTCCGGCAGCATCGTCGGATCGCTCGCCGCGGGTTTCCTGCTCCTGCCCGCACTCGGCAGCAGGGCGAGCCTGATTGCCGTCGCCGCGGTCGTGCTTGTCTCCGGTTTGGCGCTTCTCACCTTTTCAGGCGCGTCGAGGTCAACTCGCCTCGCCCTGGCTTCGGGATTTTCTGTAGTCTTCTTCGCCTGCACGGCGCTCATCACCGACCCGTTCGACCTTTTTCTGAAGCTGCGGTACCCCAATCACACCGTGCTATGGCGCGAGGAAGGCGTCCAGGCAACGGTCAGCATCAACCGGGAACCGGGTGGCACGCTGGTGATGACGCTCGAGGGGAATCATCAGGCTGACGATGCCCCGGCAATGATCGCAACGCACCGGCTGATCGGTCATCTGCCGATGCTCATTCATCCTGAAGGCCGCCAGGCCCTTGTCATCGGCCTCGGCGGTGGCGCCACAGCGGGCGCCGTCGCACTCCACACTGGCGCCGATGTCGACGTCGTCGAGCTATCCGAGGCCGTCGTTCGTGCCGCCAGTTTCTTTTCGGGTGTGAACCATGACGTCCTGCGGCGGCCGAACGTGCGCCTTCGCGTGGACGATGGACGCAATCACCTGCTGCTGACAGACAAGCGGTATGACGTCATCACGGCGGACCTCATTCTGCCGATCCACGCCGGATCCGGGAACCTCTATTCGGCCGAATACTTCACCCTGGTGAGGAACGTGCTCGAGGAAGACGGGGTGGCTCTACAGTGGGTCTGGGGAACGGAGGCGGAATACAAGACGATCATGCGGACGTTCCTGAGCGTCTTCCCGGAAGCAACGCTCTGGGGCAGAGGCAGCCTGATGATCGGATCGAAGAAACCCCTGGTTCTGCGGCGCGGCGATTTCGACTGGAAGCTCGCGGCGCGCCCCGAAGCGCTCAAGGACGCAGGATTCGAGTCATTCGAGAAACTGCTCGGCAACTACGTCGCGGGGCCTGACGAGATGCGCGCCTTTGTCGCCGATGGTCCGGTGCTGACCGACGATCTGCCGCTGGTGGAATACTTCCTGTCTCTTCCGCGCGATCGTCCTATCGACATCCACACGCTGCGCGGCGACGTCCGCACGAGGGTGGAATGACTTCGAAACGTTTCTTCCTCTATCTCGTACTCGTCGCCGCGGTCTCCTGCGCGCCGCAGCAAGCGCCCAAGCAGCCGTCGTCACCGGCACCCGCCTCGCCGGTGCGCATCCTCGTCTTCAACATTCATGCGGGCAAGGACGCGGCCGGCGTCTCGAACCTCGACAGGGTTGCGGACCTGATCCGCTCAACCGACAGTGACGTGGCGCTTCTTCAAGAAGTGGACAAGGGGACGAAGCGGTCCAATGGCGTGGACCAACTTGCGGTGATCGCCAGGCGTCTTGGCTATGTGCCGGCATTTGGCAGGTCGCTGAACTACGACGGCGGCGAGTACGGATTAGGCGTGGTTTCCCGCCGTGGCTTCACGGCACATTTCACGACGCCCCTCCCTGTCGCGCCATCCCAGGCGCGAGCCGGGGGGGCGCACGAACCCCGCGCCGCGCTGATCGTCGTCCCCGTTGCCGGATTGAAGCTGGTGGCTCTGAACACGCACCTCGACGCATCGCGCGAAGAGACGTACCGATTGCAGGAAATCGAGACGGTGCTGAAGCTCGTGGGGAGCAACCGGAAATCCGGTCTTCCGGCTGTTGCAGGTGGCGACTTCAATGCCGAACCGGCAAGTGCCGTCTACCGGCGCATCCTCGACTCGGGACTGCGTGATGCGTGGACCGAGTGCGGCAAGGGAGAGGGACTGACGTATCCCGCGAATAAGCCCGTGAAGCGGATCGACTACCTGTTTCTAGCCGATCCGCTCCAGTGTTCTGATGCGCGCGTGATCGAGACCACGATCTCGGATCACCGCCCGTTGCTGGTTACCGTCCGGTAGAGGGGCGGTCGCCGCGCCGGCCTTCACCACGCTGCGCGATACGCTC
>JACDCA010000427.1 GCA_013694635.1 Acidobacteriota bacterium
TTCGGGTTCGGTACGCAGGCTTCAACCCCGACCGTCGAGAACAGCGTCAGCACCCGATCGCTGGCAATAAACGCCGCCGCGGCGGTTTCGACGAGCCCCTCGGCCGTCTGGAGAGTGCGAATCAAGCCACCGGCGCTGCCGGTCGACTCGATCACATGAACGGAGGCTCCGCCCTCTGTCAGGTACCACGCCGTGGCGAGCCCGGACAGCCCGGCGCCGATGACGCGCGCCTCACCAGCTTCCAGTTTCCGGCTGCCAGCTGCCAGCAGGTTCATTTCTGCGGGAAGCTGGAAGCTGGGAGCTGACTGCGTCAGTTCGATCATATCGACCGGGAATACATCGGCGCTGCCGGTTGCGACGCGCGAAAGTACTCGTCGAAGAACGTGGCGATGTTGCGGATGAACGCGCGGCCCGCCGCCGGGACGCGCAGCTCGTTGCCCTCCAGCACCGCGAGGCCGTCCTCGAGCATGGGGGCGAGAAACTCCCGGGCGTCGGCGGCTTGCGCGTCGTCCAGCGTGACGGCGAACCGCGTCATGACCGCGACGATCTGTTCACGCCGGCGCCGGTCGTCGGCACTGAGGACGTGTCCCCGATGGGTCGGAATCTCATTGCGATCGATGCGGCGATCGTACACGGCGATGACCTTTTCATTCTGGTGATAGCAGTCAGCGCTCTCTGAGATCGCGCTGACACCAAGACCCAGAAGCACGTTCGTGCGCGCTTCTGTGTAGCCCTGGAAGTTGCGGTAAAGCGTGCCGGCCGCGGCGGCGCGCGCAAGCGGGTCATCGGGTCGCGCGAAATGGTCCATGCCAAGCTCCAGATACCCGGCCGCGAGCAGCGGGCGACGGATCACATCGTACAACGCGCGCTTCTCGGCCGCGACAGGGATCTGCGCGTCGGTGAACTTCCGCTGCGCCGGCTTGATCCACGGCACCCGGGCGAAGCTGTAAACGGCCAGCCGGTCGGGCGCCAGGCGAAGTACTTCATCCGCGAGCCGCTGCATCGAGGCGGGCGTCTGTCCGGGGAGACCGTAGATCAAATCGAAGTTGATCGACTCGTAACCGGCGGCCCGAGCCTCGGTGACGAGCGAGGCCACGAGCGCGGGCGACTGGATCCGGTTGACCAACCGCTGTGTCTCCGCATTGAAGTCCTGCACGCCGAGCGACAGCCGCGTGAACCGCCGCTCACGCAGTGCGCGAAGCTGCGCGGCACTCGTCACTCGCGGGTCGGCTTCGACGGAACCGGTGAAGCGCCCGGATCCGGAGGCCGCCAGGCGCGAGAGGATGCCGTCCACCAGGCGCGCCAGTTCCTCGGCGGACGCGAACGTCGGCGTGCCGCCGCCGAGATGCAACTGTGAGAGCTGCCGCTCGGCAAGCGAAGGCACCATCCGCACGTACATATCGAGCTCGCTCAGGACGCGGTCGATGTACGGGCTCGATCGTCCGTGATCGCGGGTGATGACGGTATTGCAGCCGCAGAAGGTGCACAGCGACTCGCAGAACGGAAGATGGACGTAGAGCGACAGCGTCGCAGATGGGTCCGCCAGCGCGCGCTGCAACGACGCCGTCCACTGCGCCGCCGTCGGGGCGGCATGCCACGCCGGAACCGTCGGGTAGCTCGTGTACCGTGGAACGGGGACGTCGTACTTGGCGAAGAGCGTGGAAGTCATGAGAAGGTCTCGCGGATGAAGCTCACGAATCTTCGGACACTGTCCTCAGGCGTGCCGGGCAGGACGCCGTGCCCGAGGCCGCACATCCACCCCCGCCGTGTCTCCGCGTCGAGGGCGCGCAGAGGCGCCACGAACCGCTCGAGCGCCTGCTCCAGGCTGGCGCCGGTGCGCAGCAGAGCGGGGGGATCCATGTTCCCGTGGATGAATCCACCCACCTTCGCGCTGGGCGCTACGGCGGGCAAGCTGCGGTTGGCATTGCGCAGCGCGCCAGCCAGGTCACGGTGCATGTCGAGCCCGACGCCGGCCAGCGGGATCGTATCGAAACCGGCGGCCGCCTGGTGCGCATCCGAAAAGTCTCGCGCGTAGTATCCGACCCTGCCCGGATGCGCGGTCGCGATCGCGCGGACGTCGCGAGCGACATCGCCGCTATACACGTCGGGCGGCAGCGCGCCGGCTGCCGTGTCGAACATCATGACGATATCGGCCCCTGCCTGGAGCTGCTGCCGCACGCTCTCGATGAGCAGCGGCACGATCCGCGCAGCGAAGCCATTGTAGAGCGCAACCGCTTCACGCGCCCGCGAGAGCGGACCCGCATGGCTGCCCTCGACGGCGTACACGAACAGCGTCCACGGCCCGCCGATGAAACCGATCAGCCCTTTGGACGACGACAGTCGCGCGCGCGTCAGACAGACCGCGTCGCGCTGGAAGGCGAGCCGCGACAGCGCCTCTTCCATCGAACGGAACAACTCGAGTCGCTCGAACGTCAGCGGCCCGTCCACGGCCGGACGCCCTCGGTCGTAGCTCACACGAAGCCCGAGCGCATCGAGCGGATACAGAAGATCGCTGAACAGGATCGCGGCGTCGAAATCGAAATCCTCGATCGGACCGAGTGCCGCCTGCGCGGCGAGCTCAGGCGTGCGGCAGATGGTGTTGAACGAATGGACGGCACGCAGCACCTGGTAATGGGCGTGGTAACGCCCGGCCTGTCGCATCAACCAGATTGGCGGCACCCGGGACGGCTCCCCCCCCAGCGCGCGACGGAAGGATGTCATCCCGCCTGAGCGTCCCGCGCGGCTTCGACCAGGGCGACGCGAGCCTGGTCCAGGATCCGGGGTTCGTGCGCGAGCGACACGAAGCACACCTCGAAACCGGACGGCGGAAGGTAGACGCCACGACCGAGCGCCGCATGAAAGAAACGCTGATACCACTCGGTCTGGCCCTTAGGAATGGCGGCGACCGAGCGCACCGCGCCAGGCGCGCCACTTGGGATCAGACCATGGTCTGACCCCAGACGTAACCA
>JACDCA010000425.1 GCA_013694635.1 Acidobacteriota bacterium
CCACCCGGCATGCGCACGCGGACTACTACCTGAAATTCGCGGCAGGCGTGGCTGCCGGCATCCGCAGCACCGCGCAGCTCGACGTCGTGCGGCGTGCCCGCCACGAGAACGCGAACACGCAAGCCGCCATCCTGTGGCTCACCAGCTGCGCACGGGGAGGCGACCAGCCGGCGCTCGAGAAAGGGTTGCTCCTCTGCGGCCATTTGAACTGGTTCTGGCACATCGGTGGACAGCATTTCACCGCGCGCGTGCACCTGGACGCGCTGTTGGCGCTGGCGGCGGATGCGCCCCCGAGCCGTGGCCGCGCGCTTGCGCGCCTGGCCGCCGGGATGGTCTCCACCACGACCGGCGAATGGGAGCGCTCGTTGGGCGAGTGGGCCGGTGGCTACGAAGATGGCAAGGCAGTCGCCGACGCGGAAGCGGCAGCCGAGGGCATCATGGGTGTCGGCTACTGCAGCCTGAGCCTCGGGCGGATGGAGGACTCCGGCGCGGCGCTCGATGAAGCGATCGCACGGAGTGCGGGTGGCGTCTGCGACTTCCTGCAGGCGATCTCAATGACGATCAAAGGGATGCTGCGCTTCGTGACCGGCGACCCTGAATCGGGCATGGCCCTCATCGAGGAGGCGCGCCGGATCCAGGAACGCCTGAATGACCGCGAGGGCGGTGGCATGGCGCTCAGCTTCCTGGCCCAGATGTCTTTCGCGAAGGGGGACCATGCACGCGCGCTCGTCCTGTACGGCGAAGCGCTAGAGTCGCTCGCCACGATCGGCGATCAGCCCGAGGTCGCGCGCGTGCACTGCGAGATGGGCTGGACGGCGCTCGCCGCCGGGGATGCGCCCGCAGCGCAACGCGCCTTCCGCCTGGGCGTGCAGGCGAACGAGGAGGTCGGCAGCCCGCGCGGGACCGGGCTGGCGCTTCTTGGACTCGCGGCGGTCGAGGCCGCCGAAGGCCGCTCGGAACGCGCCGTCGCGATCGCCGCGGCGGCGCACGCATTGAGCGAGCGCGCCGGCATCGTGATCGCACACCCGATGGATCCGGGGGTCGTCAGCCGCATCGATGCGCTCAAGGCGTCGATCCCGAAGCGCATGTTGGACGGGCTCGTGGCGAACGCGAGTGTGCTGTCGCCGGCGGCGGTACTGGCGATGGTCAGCGAGGCCGAGTCCACGCCCGCTCTTTCTTAAGTGGTGAAGTGCCCAGGCCGCTTTTTCTGACGATCGCGTTCCTGAGCCTGCTCGGACCGCTGCAGACTCCTGACTTCGCATTCCTCCAGCCATGGTTCGAGGTGACACGGGAGGAGCGCGCGAAGCTGGTGCAACGTGGCGTGGTGGTTCGTGGCCTGCCGGCTAGTAACAAGCAGATCAGCGTGATTGCTGCGTGTGCGGTCGCGATCTCTCCAGACGCGTTCGTGGCGCGCATTCGTGCGGCCGGTGATGTGAAGCGGACGGAGTCGCCGGCGGGGCGGTTTGATGATCCTCCAGTCATCGCGAATCTTGCGGGACTCTCGCTCGATGAGGGGGATCTCGACCGCCTGAGGCGGTGCCGTCGCGGCGATTGTCGCCTCAACCTCGCGGATCATGAAATCGCCGCCGTGCAGCAAGCACTTGCGTCCCCTGCTCCCGGGGACTCGACCAAGGCGCAAGGGTCTTTCCGCGCCGTGGTCCTCGACCGGGTCCGTCGGTATCTGTCGCACGGTCTCGGAGGTCTTCCCGAGTACCACGATCGTCGCGAACCCGTGCGGCCGGCCGCGATCTTCTCCGACATCGTCCAGCAGACGCCTTACTTGAAAACGCACGTTCCCGGCATTGCCTCCTATCTCGAGCGGTTCCCTTTCGGTAGGACGGAAGGTGCGGAGTCGTTTCTGCTCTAGTCCAAAATGACGATGAATGACAAAGCCGTCGTGACGGTGACGCACCGCAGTATTTTTCGGCCGATGCCTGGTCCGCAAGTGCCGACCGTGCTGATGACGAGCAAGCAGGTGTATGCTTCGCGCTCTATGAACGGCGAGCTCGCGTTGACCATGCTCTTCGCCGGCGCGGACGGATCGCCGAACTACCTGGTGCACGTCAATCGATCAGAACTGGATGAGCTCGAAGGCGCGTTGAGCGGACTCAAGCGCGCGGTTATCGAACGCCGCATCAAGGAAGAAGCGGCGAGCAGGCTCGCCGTGATGCGGGACGGATTTGAGCGCGGAGATTGAGGTCGCTGACACACCGCGGATGTCGAAGTCATCCCCATCCAGAAGGTCAACGAAGCCTATGAGAGACTGTTCAAG
>JACDCA010000465.1 GCA_013694635.1 Acidobacteriota bacterium
GATCTCCGGGGACACGTCGCGAGTGTCCCCGACCATGTTCATGATTTCGTGATTCCCAAGCAGCACATGAACCTTGCCGCCGGCGGCGGCGGCGCCTTTTTCGAGTGACATCAGGAGGTCGAGCACCTCGTGTACCTCGGTGCCGCGATCGGTGACATCCCCGGTCTGGACGAGGACTGCGGCACCGCCGGTCCAGCGGTGCTGCGCGTCGATCAGGCCGGCGGCGGTAAGGATCGACACGAACGGTTGAAGGCCGCCGTGCACATCCGCCACGGCGACAACTCGTGCAGGGGCGGATGCACTGAAGGCGCTCGCGCCGAGCCCAACTGCGAGCAGGAGTGAAGCGGCGAGGCGCACTACTTGACGTACGCCTGCGGCCCGACGCGCTTGACGAGATCGTCGATCACGATCTTCATCGCGTCACGGCGCCGCAACATCGCGCGAATGCTTCCGCGGTCGATCCAGGTGCCGACAGCGGTGACGAGGCCCGGCTCGTCGAGCGCCAGCATCTTGTCCCAGAGCTCTGCATCGACACGGACCATCGTGAACGGCAGCTTCCGCTCGGTGATGAACGCGCGCGAATGATCGATGAGGTACAGATTCCAGTCGTCATCGACGATGAGGTTGCCGGCGTTCCGGTCAGGGTTATGTATGAGGTTGTCGAACATCTTCATGCGAACCGCCTGGCGGTTCCACTTCTCCGGCTTGGGGAGGTGCTCGACTTCCTTCCAGGGCCGCACCGGCTTCACCCACAACACCGCTGCCCCGCGCTCGCCCTCGACGCGCTTTTCGACGGCGGGGGGAACCATGTCCATGCCGAGCACCTTGTCCAGTTCGTAGGCGGCAATCTCCGATCGATAGCTCTCCCAGTATCCATTCGGCCGCCCGGGGGGCAGGAGTTTCCATGCCGCGCTCTCGACCAGGCCGCCGGGTGCGAAGTAGCCGCGTTTGGGCCGTGTCACGCCGATCGGGACGTCGGTGATCTTGACGAATGCTGCGGTCCGAATGAACTCCTCGAACTCCGCGTTCCGTCCCTGCCATATCTTGGCGGACGTCCCCTGGACGGCCTGAACCTGTGGCGCCGCAGCGGGCGCCTGCGCATACAACGGAACCGTCGCGACGACGAAAAGGAAGGCAAGAGGCCAGCGGCGCATTGAACCTCCGAATTGGACGGCCGGAGTATAGCGTCTTTCTCGTTGCTGGTGATGACCGTGGGCCCGTCGTCAGACGGCTGCAGTCTTGCGCGACGCGAATACTTCACGAGCGCGATCCCGGCGACAAGCCCGCCGATATGCGCGAGATACCCGACGCGCCACCTCGGGAAAGAACGCGCGGGCGGTTCTTTGGGGCCTCGATGCCACCTGAGGGGAGATCGGGCTACACCTCAGCAAACCAATTGCGTCAGTTACCCGGAGTTTCCCTGGTACGAGTCGTGCCTCTAATCCATGCGAAAGGTAAGGGAGGACAACGATATGAAAGCTCGTGTATTCGCAGTGATGACACTGGCAGCTCTACCGCTCGGCGCCGTCGGTGCGTCAGCGGAGCAGGGGCGCGGCCGAAATCAGGATCAGATGAGGTTTCAGGGGATGGACCGGAACCGTGACGGAATGATCACCCGGGCAGAGTGGCGCGGCAGTGATCAGTCGTTTCGCCAGCACGACTGGAACAACGACGGGGTCCTGTCGGGCGATGAAGTTCGAACGGGCGCGCTTCGTCCGGGCACGCGCGATCGCGACAACCCGTCCCGCGATCGGCAGTTCGATGACTGGTCGGTGGAAGGCTTTCAATACCTGGATCGCAATCGGGACGGCAGGATCAGCCGTGACGAGTGGGGCTACGACCTCCAGTCCTTCATCCGCGCGGATCGGAACCGCGACAACGTCCTTACGCGCCAGGAGTTCCTGTCGGAGGATCAGGACATCGACCGGGAGGACCGGTTCGAATATCTAGACACGAACAACAACAACCGCATCGACCGCACCGAGTGGCACGGCAGCACGACGGCGTTCAATTGGCTCGACCAGAATAACGACGGCGTCTTGAGCCGCGCCGAGGTTGCCGGGAACGACACGCGTGGTGACCATGGGGATGATCTCTTCGCGAAACTCGACCACAACGGTGACGGACGCGTGACCCGGAGTGAATGGCATGAAGACAACGCCTCGTTCGTGCGGGCAGATCAAAACCGAGACAACGTTCTCACTCGCGCGGAGGTTCTCGGAACGGAAACGTCCCATGATGACCGCTTTGAACACATGGACATCAACAACAACGGGCGGATCGAACGCTCGGAATGGCAGGGGCGAGCTGACGGGTTCGACACCCTCGACCGGAACAACGACAACGTCGTAACGCGCGAAGAGATGCTGGGTGAAACGGATACCAGCGAAACCCAGGTGTTCGCCACCGCGGACTCGAACCGTGATAACCGGTTGTCGCAGCGCGAGTGGCAGTGGTCGCAGCGCGTGTTCAGCCAGCAGGACACGAATCGCGACGGCTTCGTATCGCGTGAAGAATTCTCGTCTCCGGGCGAGAGAGCCACCGGTACGGCCGGATATGCGAACAACCGAACGGTAAATAGCCCTGTCGTCGTGCAGGTGAACGCCACCGAACGATGGGTTGACACGGGCCTCGATACGCGCGTCGGAGACATCCTCCGAATCACGTCGACGGGCACGGTGCGCCTGAGCGCCAACGGGAACGACCAGGCGCACCCGGGCGGCGCGAATCGCCGCGCCGAGCAGGCGCCGCTCCCGTTCTATCCGGCCGGCGCCTTGATCGCGCGGATCTCTAACGGGACGCCTTTCTTCATCGGTGACGGCACGAACGTGGATCGCGTCAATGCCGCCGGCCGCCTCTACCTGAGCGTCAATGACGACCACCTCGGCGACAATTCCGGCACGTTCCGGGTGTCGATCGTCATCCGTCCGCAATAGCTGTATTCAACGCCAACTCCCAACTCCCAACGTCCAATTTCCAATCTTTGGGAGTTGGGAGTAGAGAGTTGGGTTTTGGACGTCATCGGCGTATCCTCGGCCTCGGAGGCTGTATGACACGAGGCGCCATCGAGGAGATGCTGGCCAGGCACAAGGCTGCGTTCGCCGACCGCGACATTGAAGCCCTGACTGCGATGCATACGCCCGACGGCACGTTCGACAGTCCTGCCTACGGACTGGTCCGAGGCCGCGACGCGATCCGCGACGTCTACCGCTATTGGTACCGCGCGTTTCCTGACTTCATGCTCACCTGGCAACAGGCACTGATCGACCCGCCCCACGCGTCCTACTTCTGGACGTTTGAAGGCACGGCCGAAGGACCATTCTTCGGCGAAGTCCGCTCCGGAACGCGGATCGCGATGATCGGCGCCGCCCAGAACCTCTTCAGCGACGAAGGCATCGTCTCGAC
>JACDCA010000551.1 GCA_013694635.1 Acidobacteriota bacterium
TCGGGTCGACGCTGGCGGCCCGCCGGGCCGGAATGGCGCTGGCGATCAGTGCGGCCAGCGACAGGGAGACAATCGCCACGGCGAAGGCGCGTGGATCTTTCGCGTCGAGCTGGAACAGGAATTTCTCCGCGGTTCTGCTGAGCAGCCATGCGCCGGCGCCGCCGAGGACGAGGCCGATCGTCACGAGCAGACCCGCACTTCGCATGACCATTGTGACCACGCTCGACCGTGTGGCGCCGAGCGCCATGCGCACGCCGATCTCGCGCGTCCGCTGCGACACCACGTAGGCCATCACCCCGTAGATGCCGACGGCCGAGATTACCAGGCCGAGCAGTCCGAACAACCCGAGCAGCAGCATATTGAGGCGTCGCTGTGCAACCCGTCGCGCGTAAACCTCCTCCAGCGTACGGACGTTGCGGATTGGCACGTCGGGCAGCGCCTGCAGCACAGCCGACTTCACGCCCGGCAAGACGTCGTAGGGGTTGCCGCTGGTGTGGACGACGAGTTCGCCGGACAGCACCCGGAACTGCGCGATCGGGACGTAGACCTCGGTGATCGGGGCCGTCTCGAGGCTGACCTGATACACGTCTCCGACGACCCCGACGACGGTGCGGTCCGCCTTGTTGACGTTGACCGTCTTTCCGACCGAGTCTTCACCGGGAAAGTACCGTTTCGCCGCGAGCTCGCTGATGAGGACGACGTTGGGGGATCCCTCACGATCGGTGGCTTCGAACAGCCGGCCGGCCTTCAAGGGGATGCGCAGCGCACGGTGATAGTCAGGGGTGACGCGCCGGATACTGATGCCCTCGGGATCCTCCACCTTGCGTCCCGGAACGGTCATCTCCGTGCTGCTCATGCTGCCACCGAGCGGCATTCCGCCGGAAATCATGGCTGCGTGGACCACGCCGGGCGTCTGGCGGACACGCTCGACGATCTGCTCCAGTGCTGGCGCTGCATTCACCGTCGGAGCGATCGGCCCCGCTGGGTATCGCGGCGAGACCTGCACCGTCAGCACGTTCTCCGACGCGAAGCCGGGATTGATACGCATCAGCGACATGAAGCTGCCGATGAACAGCGCGGCGCCGACGAGGAGGACGACCGCCAGGGCCACTTCGACCACGACCAGGGCGCTGCGCATCCGCTGGCGAGCGCCGCCGCTGCTTGCGCCTCGAGCGCCGTCCTTCAACGCCGCAGTCAGGTCCGGCTTCGACAACTGCAGCGCGGGGAAGATTCCGAACAGCGTACCGGTGATGAGGGCCATTGCCGCCGTGGCGGCGAGGACGCGGAGATCCACGGCGATCGCGGCAACGCGGGGCACTCCCTCTGGCATAGACGTCCGCAGCACTTGCACCGCCCACCACGCCAGCATCGTCGCCAGCACGGTGCCGAGGATCGAGAGCACCAGGCTCTCGACCATCAACTGGCGGATGAGACGCCAGCGTCCGGCACCGAGCGCCGCACGGATGCCGACCTCGCGCTCGCGGGCAGTGGCGCGGGCGAGCAGCAGGTTGGCGACGTTCGCGCAGGCGATGAGCAGCACGATCCCCACGGCGCCGAGGAGCATCAGCATCCACGACTTCGTTCGCGCGCCAAGCATGTGATCGATCAGCGGCCGGACGCCGATCAGGTGATCCTTGTTCCAGACGGGATTCGCCGTCTGCACCGCAAGGGCCACCTGCGTCATCTGCGCCTGTGCCTGCTGGACGGAGACGCCGGGCTTGAGGCGCGCGATGCTCTGAAGGTAATGGCTGCGCGACCCGACGACGCGAGTGCGCTCGTCGGGAGGAACGACGTAGGGCGTCCAGAGGTCCGTGGTCCGCAACGAACCCACCGGGTATTGAAAATCAGCCGGCATGATGCCGATGACTTCATAGGCTCCGCCGTCGAGCGGGATCGTTCGTCCGACGATGCCTGGGTCGCCGCCAAACCGCCGCCGCCAGAACCCGTCGCTGAGCACGACGATCTTCTGCCGTCCTTCGACCTCGTTCTCGGCGGTGAACGCACGGCCGAGAGCCGGCCGTACGCCCAGGACGTCGAAGAACCCGGCGGTGACGCGCAGCGCGCGCAGGTCCTCTGGTTCTGCCCCAGGCTCGCGCAGAGTGACGGCGCCCCCGGCGACCGCCGCGATCAATTCGAACACCTGCTGCTGGGCGATCCAGTCGGCGTAGTTCTGGGGCGCGATGGAGCTGATCGCGTTCGGGTCCCGATTGGGATCAGGATTGGGCCCGGGCGCCCGCCGCTCGCCGACCGCCACCAGGCGATCGTGCTCGTCGAAAGGCAGTCCGCGGAGGACGACGGCATCAACCACCGAGAAGATCGCGGTCGTGGCGCCGATACCCAGCGCCAGGACGATCAAGGCGACGGCGGTAAAGGTCTTCGAAGACCGAAGGGAGCGCAGCGCAGCTTTGAGGTCGTCAGTCATTTTGCTATCGGCGCTCCGCTCGCTCGACTGAGGGGTGAGCACACGGGCATTGAGTCTAAGACGGTCAGGCGTGGTCTCGGGTTGGGCGTTATCATGTGATCTGCGCCTGACAACGGTCGCTTTGGAGGGAGGTTATGTCCATGGGCCCCCATCTGTCGACTCGCATCTTTTTCGCTGCCGTCTTGGTTCTCGGCGCGGCGCTCAGCGGCGTGGCACAACAGCCTGAACCCGACGCGGCGCGGCTGCGTGCTCTCTACTTCCAGCGAAACTACGAAACCGGCGTCCTCGAGGGAGCGAAGCTGATCAGCGCCGCTCCGGACCGGCCTGCGGTGAAGGCGTGGTACGCGCTCAACCTCTCCCGTGCCGGCAGAGAGGATGATGCCGTCGCGGCGGCACGCGAGATGACCGCACGCTGGCCGCAGGACGGCTGGTCCTGGGTGGCGCTTGGCGGGGCCTTGATTTATAAAGGCGGACATCTCAAGGAAGCGGCCGATGCTGGAGCGAAGGCCCTTGAGCTCATGCCCGGGCATCTGGATGCCGTCTGGATACGCGGTCAGACGCTCGCGAACGACCCCGCCCGGCGCCAGGAAGCGATCGATTTCGTCGACCGCTACCGCGCGCGCGTCTCGAATCCCGCGCAGATCCTCCTGACCAAAGCCTATGCCTTGTACGTGATGGCGTTCGGCCCGCCGCGCAACGACGCCGGGATGAACGCGGCCTTTGCCGTGTTCGAGGAAGCGCAGCGGCTCGACCCGACCAACGTCAACGCTTTCTACACGCACGGCACGTATCTCGAGAGCCAGCGCCGTGGCGATGAGGGCTATCCGCTGGTGAAAAAGGCGGTGAGCCTCTCACCCGACGCCACGTCCGTGCGCCAGGCCTACTGGACCGCTATCAAAAACAGCCGCCAGATGGACGCCGAACGGAAACGGCAGGAGATCGAAACCGACGTCGCCCATTTCATGAAGAACAATGGCGACCGGCCGGGCGCGCTTCGTGCCGTGTCATCGATTTCGCGCGAGATGAAATTCACGGAACGTCAGCGCGAAGCGGAGGAACGGCTGCTTTCGAAGTTCCTCGATTCCCCGGACGCCGAATGGGTGTTAGTCGACCGGTGGCGCGCGGTCAACCAGCAGAGCGATTCCGGCAAGCTGGAACGGCGCCGGCTGGTCACCGAGTACGTCGCGCGCCCGCGCCATTACCACACCGGGTTGCTCGGTGAGGCTTACCGCAATCTCTTTTTCCTCCTGGTCGAAGACAAGACCGTGCCCGAGGAAGAACTGCTGCACGTGATGAAGGGAATGGTGAAGTACGAAACGACGAACACCCACATCACTCACGCGGCGGCGCCGGTCGCGCTTGCCGACCGGAAGATCCTCCTGGGTGAAGCCGAGCGCGTCGCCCGTGAAAGTCTCGATGCATTCAGAAAGAAGGCCGACAGCCAGCGGCCCTCCTACAAGTCGGCCGGTGAGTACGAGGAGGGGCGGGACTGGATGTTGTCGCTCGGGCACGATGCCCTGGGGTGGGTGCTCTTCGCGCAGGGGCGCCACGCGGAAGCCGAGAAGGAGTTGCTGCGGTCGTACGAACTGCACCGGGAAGGCCGGGGCACCCTTCATCATCTCGGAAAATTCTTCGAGGCCAAAGGAGATATCGCGCGCGCAGAGGACTATTACGTCAAAGGGCTTGGCGTTCAGGGCCCGGGGATCAATCCGTCGGAAGCCTCGCTGCGCGCCCTGTTCGAAAAAAAGCACGGCAATGCGGAGGGCTTCGACCCTTACATTTCCGGCCTGCGCGAGCGCGATCGCGTTGCGCGCAGGGACAAGATTCTCGGGCAGCGGATCGCGACCCCCGCGACGCCCGCGGCCTTCTCGCTCAAATCCATGGACGGGAAACGCGTGGCCCTGGCCGATCTCAAAGGAAAGATCGTCGTCATCAATTTCTGGGGCATCTGGTGCGGCTGGTGCGTCAAGGAAATGCCGGACCTCCAGAAGCTGCACACCCAGTACGCCAACGATCCCGATGTCGTCATTCTGACCATTGACAACGACAAGAATCCCGACGACGTGCCCCCCTGGATGAAGGAGAGGAAGTACACCTTCCCCGTGCTGTTCGACGATGGCTACGTGTCGAAGGCCGAGATCTACGCGTTCCCGACGACGTGGTTCCTCGATCGCGAGGGGCGCAAAGTCTTCGAGAAGTCCGGGTGGAGCGAGAAACTCGTCGAAGAGTTCGCGTGGCGGATCGAGGCGATCCGAGGCACCGCGACCTCCGCCGGACGCTGAAGTCCGCTCAGTTCGAGTAGGTGGCGACGAGGATCAGAAATATGGCAAGCACTGCTCCCCCGGCGGCGGCGGCGCCGATCCCGATCGCCTTGGCGATACTGTGCCCATTCTTCCCGGCCGGTGTCACGCGAAGGATGTCGGTCAGCGGGATCTCGACCGCCGGTTCCGGAATGCGCGTTTTCTCCTGAACCGTCAGCGACCGGTCGGTCACCTTGAGCAGCGTTGCACGCATCGACCGTCCATCGATGCGCTCGACCGTGATCGTCGACCCGATGCGTATCGTTCTCAGGTACTCGGCCAGCGTCGCCGCATCGACGCCCTGGGCGGGCGCCGACGGCACCGAAATGCCCGTGCGGTTCCATCGTGCCGACGCGCATCCCGGCGCCGCCACCGTCAGGCACAGCGCTATCACGATCATCCTCTGGCATCGTCGTCTGTTCATGGTCATCCTCAGAAATCCACTCCGAAACCGAACCGCACCAGCGTCTCGTCGATGCCGTGCTTGAACCCGACGCGCAGGTCGCTGCGGAAGAAGGCCCTCCGCGTCATGTAGGCCTTGAAGCCCGCGGCGACGAACGGCTTGACCACGAAGTCGGTTTCCGGGCCTTCAACATGGGCCGGCTCGACCACACGCGAGATGCGCGTCACTGGATCGTACCCATAGGCGGCCTGCACGTCATCGATGCGTCTGTCCCACGCAAGATTCGCCCCCACCGCAAGGTGCGGATGAAACCAGGCATTCCGGAAGAACTGGTACTGCTGGCTGATGGCGACGTTGCGCCTCGAGACTTGGCGGTGAACGCTCCGTTGTACCGGCTGTCCGTTGAAGATGATGCCGGGGCTGCCCAGGTAGGCCCTGCCTTTGGTGCCCGCGCCAAATTCGACCTCAGTCTTGAGGTGATCCGTCCAATGCCATCCGGCGCCGATCGAGCCAAACAGGCTGCTGGCCCAACGGTTGTAGGAAAACGGCCTGCTGGCGGTGGGACTGGAATCGACGTCCAGCCACCCTATCGTCGCGCCGACGTCCGCGCGGACCAGGGGACGCGGAGGGGACTGGGCCGAAGCCCACGCGGCGAAACCCAGCACCATTGCCCCTATGGCCGCCAGTTGAGTCAATCGATTACTTCTCACATCTGGTAAGGCGCAGGAGGGCACGAAATCGGCTCAGACGTTGCCGTATAGTGTTCCGATGTCGAGGGCCGCTGTGCAACACGGATCAACACGGGCCAGGCGCTCTCGTCTGCTGCTTGCCGCCGCCATCATGTCGATGGCGACAGTGCCTGCGCCTGGAGCCCAGGGGGTTCCGGACTTCGATGTCATCCTCCGGAACGGCACCATAGTCGACGGCTCCGGCGGTCTTCCATTCCGCGGCGACATCGGGATCTCAGGTGTGCGAATCGGCGCCGTAGGGACGCTTCGGGGCAAGCGCGGGGCCGTCGAGATCGATGCCGCGGGGCTCGTCGTCGCGCCAGGCTTCATCAATATTCACAGCCACCCGTCGCCGGCCGCGTTGCCGCGCGCGGAGAACATGCTGACGCAGGGGGTCACCACCGAGATTCTCAATGCAGACGGCGGCGGTCCTCTCGACATCCGAACACAGCTCTCGAATTTGCAGTCCGCCGGGCTTGCCGTCAACGTCGGTGGCTACATCGGCTTCAACAGCGCGTGGACCAGCGTCGTGGGCTCGTCCGACCGCCGGCCGACGTCGGCGGAGGTCGAGCGGATGCGCGCTCTCATCACCGCCGGCCTGGAGGCGGGCGCATGGGGTGTGTCGGCGGGGCTCGACTACAAGCCTGCGTATTTCGCCCGCACCGCCGAGGTCATCGACGTGGTTTCCGCGGCGAAGCCGTGGCGGACGAACTTCACCAACCATGACCGCCTCACCCCCGAATTGAATTTCAGCTCGCGGGCGGGGATGGCGGAGACGATGCGAATCGCCGAAGCGGCTGGCTTGGTGGGGGTCGTGACCCACATGAAGCTGCAGGGGCACGAGCAGGGTTCCGCCAGCGCGCAGCTGGAAGACATGCGGCGGGCTACGGCTGGTGGGCAATACGTCACCGCGGACGTCTATCCCTATCTTGCCGGGCAGACCGGACTCGGCGCGCTCCTCATCCCTGCCTGGGCGCAGGATGGCGGGCGTCCGGAGATGCTGAAACGCTTCGCGGACCCCGCGCAGCGTTCGCGGATCGCCGCGGAGGCAGAGCAGGCGATGAAGGCGCGTCTCGGCAGCCACGAGAGCATCTACCTCCCGGCCATCCGTAAGCCGTTGACGGCCGTCATGGCCGAGATGCAGGCGCCGCCCGGTGAAACGATGATCCGGCTGCTCGAGGAGTCGAATCCCAGCGCCATCCTGACGTTCGGCGCCGAGGAAGATCTGCGCCGCATCCTCCGCTATCCGGACGCCTCGGTAGCGTGCGACTGTGGCGCGACGACATCGACGACGACGCATCCGCGGAACTACGGGACGTTTCCGCGCGTGCTTGGCCGCTACGTGCGGGACGACAAGGTCCTGACGCTCCAGGATGCGGTGAGAAAAATGTCCGCGCTGCCGGCCGCCACGATCGGGATGGTGGACCGCGGACGCGTGGCCGTCGGCATGATGGCCGACATAGCCGTCTTCGATCCGAAAACGATCATCGATCACGCGACCTACGAGAATCCCGCCGCGTTCTCCGAAGGCGTCCGCCATGTATTCGTCAATGGCGTCCACGCGCTGAAGGACGGTGCGAGCACAGGCCAGCAG
>JACDCA010000553.1 GCA_013694635.1 Acidobacteriota bacterium
GTCCGCATCTGTTGCCCCCGCTTCAAGGGGGATGTTCACGGTGAAGCCAGTGCCCTCTCCGTGTCCTGTCTCCGGCGCGGCCCCGGTGCCAGGGTAGAACGGGTACTGGTGGCTCGAGACATACAACACGTTCCGATCGTCGGAGAAGATCGCCTGGGTGCCGTTGCCATGATGGACGTCGATGTCGACGATCGCCACCCTCTCGGTGCCCGCCGCGCGGGCAGCAGCCGCGGCGACGGCGACGTTGTTGAACAGGCAGAAGCCCATCGCCTTGTCCCGCTCGGCATGGTGGCCCGGAGGACGGACCAGCGCGAACGATGTCTCGCCGGTTTTTAGCGCATGTTCCGCCGCCTGCACCGCGGCGCCGGCTGCCAACAGTGCCACCTCGTAAGACGCGGGGGAGGTGAAGGTGTCTGCGTCGAGCATGGACGACTTCCCCGCCGTTCCTTCGACTCGCGTGAGGTGCGCGTCACCGTGGACGCGTGCAAGCTGCTCGTGCGTGGCAGCGCGTGGTTCCTCGACTGCGCTGCCCTGACTCGACCGTGTCCTGGCGCAGGCGCTCAGCACCTCGGCCCGCTCTGGACGTTCAGGGTGGCCGGGCGGTGTCACGTGTTCGTCGAATTTAGGCGAGGCGAGAATGCGCATCGGGAAGCAACTTGCGACGTTCGGCTCACGTACTGGCGTCGTGCTGATTGTAGGTTACCAAGCAGGATAGGCTGCCAGTCCGCTGCGGCAGTCGTGTATTCGGCGCCTTTTGTCGTCCAGTTTGGCCTAGCCACTGGTATCCGGTCGCTCGCTCCTCCAACTCTGTAACGGCCAGGCGTTTTCATATTGGAGGTTCGATGCGTCGGACTTCGTTCGGCACACTCGCGTTCGCTTGCGTGGCTGGCGTAATTTACTTCAGCACGCCGGCATCGATGCAGGGGCCAGGACGTCCGACCGCGAGCGGGTCAACGGCCGCGAGGTCGCGGCGCGCGAAACGCTGGTCCGGTTCAGGGACCGGGTACGGCCGGCAGATCTGGCGGACCTCCGGGCACGGGCCGATGGCGAAAGAATCGATCAGATAGGCCGCACCGGTGTACTCCGTGTTCGGTCGCGATCGATGAATGCCGCGGCGCTCGTCGCGCAGCTCTCGCGGCGTCCGGACGTGCTCTACGCTGAGCCGAATTACATTGTACGGGCCAGCGGCGGGAACGTACTACGTGCTCGCTAGATCCGACGCCGATGGTACGGTTCCCGAAAGCGTCGAAACCAACAACGTCAAGATCGTGCGGAGCATCAAGGTCACGGCGCCGACACCATGATTCAGTGGATGCTCCGCAGGTGTGAAGGCCAGTCGCCCGCGGTCCCGGAGAACGCCGCGCCTCCGGAGTCCCGCCGATGATCGGCGTGGTGGTAGGCACCTTGCTCCAGGCGATGCTGCCTTTACAACTCTCGTGGAGGGCGGCGACAGCAGAATGCTCGAATCCCGGGAAGTCGGGATCCGCACGGTCGACGAGTGGCGGGGCCTCTGGAAGGAACACCGAACCGGCGCGCTCCCGGACGTTGATTTCTCGAAGTCGATGGTCGTAGGGGTATTCAGCGGTTCGCGACCCACGACTGGCTGCCGCGTGGAGATTGTCAGTATCAGTCACGTGGGCGGTGTTGTCGTCGTCGAGTACAGAGAGCGGACGCCGGCGCCTGACGCGCTGGTCGCGCAGATGCTCACGTCACCCTTCCATCTCGTGAGCGTTCCGCGGAAATCCGGCGTCTTCCGGTTCAAAAGGCTGGTACCGCCCGGTTGATGCAGACTCTGCCCGCACGCCATTTCCGCTTCTGGCGCAACCTCGCCGACGTGGTCGCTCGGGCCGGGAGCATGCCAATTCTAGGATCTGGGAGACCTGAAAGTGTCTCTGGAGGTGGGCACTGATCTCTTCACTTCTGTACGCACCCTGACGGTTTCGGCAGCATTCGAACCCGATTGCAACCACAGTCACCGGCCAGATCGCCAATTGACAGTGGCAGGGTCATTGCCCCGTAGCGGAGGATGGACAACGACGGCCGGTATGCTCTTCCTTGCCGGATAGTGCTCCTCGGTGCCGCCGCAGTCCACTGGACCGCGGCGGCTCTCCTTATCTCGAACAACAGCGACGGGGCGTCAACGTGGCACTTGTCGCGTGCGATTCGACGGCTCGCCGTCGCTATCGCTGAAGCGATGACCGGCGCCTGAGTTTTGGCGCCGGATACACTCAGATCTAAGGGGAAGGCTAGTCACTCGCTGGGCCAGACCAAACCGAGCCGGCTTCGTCCGGTGAAGGCGCAGGCTAACCGTCCGATAACTACATAGACGTAAGCCGTTCCTCGCCCTCGCGGCGCTGGCGTCGATCGTGCTCCGAATGGATTCGCCGCTCCTCATTGGCCTGCATCTCGCGGCATTCTTCGCCTGTGCGGTCGTTTGCCACCTCCAACTCGCTCGACAACGGCCCCCAGCCCTTCACCTGACGGAGTTCTACCTGTGGCTCTCGTTTGGTGGCGTCCTGGGCGGTGCGTTCAACACGTTGCTCGCGCCTCACCTTTTCAATGGCGTCTTCGAATACCCTCTGGTCCTGCTATCGGATGTCTGGTTCGAAGACGCCCACCGGGTCAACGGCCCCTCGAACCCTGGCCCGTAGTTGCCGTCTCGATGGTCATCCCGCTCGTCATCTGCGTTCTGATGTGGTCTATCGGCGCTCTACCACCCGCCGCAGATCTTCGGTTGATTGTTGTCGTCGCCGTCATTGCGGCCGGGGGCTTTTGGGCATTCGCTCGGCGGACAGCTCCGTTCAATGCGATTGCGCTGGGTATTTGCGTTGCTGCCACTCGCCGGATTCGGAGGTCTCCCAGGCAACGTCCTGTTCGCCGATCGGAGTTTCTTTGGAGTTTTGAAGGTCATCGATGGCCCAGTGCCAGGCCACCATGTTCTACAGCACGGAACGACACTGCACGGACGCCAGGACATGCGAATCGCGACCGCTTGCGAACCCCTGTCGTACTTTCACCGCCGCGGTCCTATCGGTGACGTATTCGCGGCACAGGCGCAATCGCCTGCTATTCGAACCCAGGCCAACGGATGACGTTCTTCGAGATTGATCCGATGGTCGAGCGAGTTGCACGCGATCCGCGCCTTTTCAGCTATCTTCGTAACAGCCCAGGAGAGATCGACGTGGGTCATCGGCGATGGCCGGAAACTACTGGAAGCGCAGCAACCTGGCACCTACGATTTGATCATCGTGGACGCCTTTAGTTC
>JACDCA010000572.1 GCA_013694635.1 Acidobacteriota bacterium
CTCGAGAAGTGCGTCGCCTGCGGGCTGTGCTCGGTGGCCTGCCCTGCCGACGCGATCTACCTCGAGCCGGCCGAGAACGATGGCACCGTACAGGCCGGGCCGCGCTACGACAAGGTCTACCAGATCCACAAGACGCGCTGCATCTTCTGCGGCATGTGCGAAGAAGCCTGCCCGGTTTCGGCGATCTTCATGGGGAAGGACTACGAGACGGCGGTCTACAGCAACAAGGACTTCATCTGGGACAAGGCGGACCTGCTCGTCCCGGCCCAGATGTCGAAGAGCTGACGAACACAGCCCAGAAGGGGCTGGACTACGCGAGGACTCAGATTCCTTTCGGCGCGCTAGGGGACATACACGGCGATTTCAACGCCGCACGGCAGGTGATGGAACGGCACCCCGAGGTGCCGTTCTGGCTTTGTGTGGGTGACGTTGCCGACGCGGATGGGAACTACGAGAGTCTTCCTTCAACGCTCTACTGGATCAAGGGCAACAACGAGAATTTCGACGCGATCGCTGCCAGCCGCCTGCCCGAGAACCTGTTCCACATACCCAACGCAGAACTGAAAACGATCGGCGGCCTGCATGTCGCGGGGCTTGGCGGGACGTTCGCGTCAACGATGTACGAACTGACGGCAGCGGAGCTCCCGCATCCGACGAAGAGCACCGCGAAGGCCACCGAAGCGGCGGACCGGCGCAGGCATTTCGTTCGCGAGGAGCTCGCCGCCTGCAAGGCGATGCGCGGCGTTGACGTATTCCTGTCGCATGAAGCGCCGCGCCCCTTCCGCGTGGGGCGTGGGATCGACGCCGGCAAGACGCCGATCAACGAGGTTCTCGCTGCCATGAAGCCGCGGCTCCATCTCTTCGGCCACCATCACCGATTCACCGAAAACACCGTCGGCGGCGTGCCGTCAATCTGCCTGGATCTCGTGTCGAAATCGTATCTGCTGATTGACGGGAAAACGTTGAACTACCAGCATTTGCCGTCGTATCCTTGATAGTTGGGGTCAGGCCCCGTCTCATGCCCAGGCAAAGCTTTCTCGACGCGATCGATCAACGTGTGCTCGTCTGCGACGGCGCGATGGGGACGATGCTGTACGGGAGGGGGATTTTCCTCAATCGGTGCTTCGACGAGCTGAACCTGACCCAGCCGGACCTGGTCGCCGAAGTGCACCAGGCGTACGTGCGCGCTGGCGCGGACATCATCGAAACGAACACGTTCGGCGCCAACCGCATGAAGCTCGGGACCTTCGGGCTGGCGGAGCGGGCGCACGCGATCAACCTCCAGGGAGCGCGGATCGCGCGGCACGCGGCACGCGAGCAGCTGTATGTTGCCGGGGCGATCGGTCCGCTCGGCGTGCGCATCGAGCCCTGGGGGAAGACCGGCGTCGACGAGGCGGAGCAGTACTTCCGCGAGCAGGCGCAGGCGCTGCTCGAAGGGGGCGTGGACCTCTTCATTCTCGAAACGTTTCGCGACGTGAACGAAGTGAGCGCCGCGATCAGCGCGGTGCGCGGGCTTTGCGATCTGCCGATCGTCGCGCAAGTGACGACTGAAGAAGACGGCAACACGCTCGACGGCGCGGCGCCGGAGAGCTTCGTCCCCGGTCTCGAGTACCTCGGCGCCACGATCGTCGGAGTGAACTGCAGCGTCGGGCCGGCGGCAATGCTGGAGACGATCGAGCGGATGGCGCAGGTCGCGACGGTGAAGCTCTCGGCACAGCCGAACGCGGGCCGCCCCCGCGAAATCGAAGGGCGCAACATCTATCTGTGCTCGCCGGAATACATGGCGTCGTACGCCCGTCGGTTCATCAACAACGGCGTGCGCCTCGTCGGCGGATGCTGCGGCACGACACCCGAGCACATCCGTCACATCAAGATGGCTGCGCGGGCGCTTGCGCCGGCGGAACGCCCGCGCGAGAAAGTCAGCGTGCCGCGCCCGGCGACGCCGCCCGTGGAGGCCGTGCCGCGCGCGCAGAAATCGCGGATGGCTGCCGCCCTCGGGCGCAGCGAGTTCGTGACGTCGGTCGAGCTCGTCCCGCCGCGAGGGTTCAATGCCGACGGTCTGATCGACCAGGCGAGGGAGCTGCGCGCGAACGGCGTCGATCTCGTGAACATCCCGGACGGTCCGCGCGCCAGCGCACGCATGAGCGCGCTGTCCGCATCCGTCATCGTGCACCAGCAGACCGGGATCGAGCCGATCCTTCACTACGCCTGTCGCGACCGCAACCTGCTCGGCATGCAGTCGGACCTCCTCGGCGCGCACTCGATGGGGATTCGCAACGTGCTGCTGATCACCGGCGATCCCCCGTCCGCGGGAGACTACCCGGATGCGACCGCGGTCTTCGACGTGGATTCGATCGGGCTGACCAACGTGGTCTCGCGGCTCAATCACGGGCTGGACGTCGGTGGGCAGCCGATCGGCGCCCCGACCGCGTTCCATATCGGCGTCGCGGCGAATCCGGGGGCGCCCAATGTCGACGATGAAATCCGTCGGTTCGAATTCAAGGTGAAGGCAGGGGCGGAATTCGCCGTCACGCAGCCGGTGTTCGATGTCGGGGCGCTCTCGCAGTTTCTCGCGCGGATCGGGCACATCCGTATTCCGGTCCTCGCGGCGATTACGCCGCTCGAGAGCCTGCGGCACACGGAGTTTCTCGCCAACGAGGTGCCCGGGATCCGCGTTCCCGAGCTCATCGTCGAACGGATGCGGCGCGCCGACGGGGAAGGACGCGCGGCGGAGGAAGGGCTGAGCATCGCGTGCGAAATCGCGGTCGAGGTTCGGCCGCTGGTCGAAGGCGTTCTCATATCCCCTGCGACAGGGGCGCTGCGAAGCGGCTTCGGGGTCATGAAAGCGCTAACTGAGTGTTCACGCCCATAAATCGAGCGGCCACAGGTTTGCTTGATCCCCCGGAGGAGTAAGGGATATAGTCGCCGGACTGCCTATGCCGTTATTTGACCACAAAGCTGACCGCTCGGACGAGGTTGTGTCCGGATCCGACGCAGCCACGCGCGCGCTGTCGGTCACCGCTGTCGAAAACCACTTCGTGGAAGGGGTGTACGACAAGCTGGCGATCGTCTACGATCTCATCTTCGGACCGACACTGCATCCAGGCCGGCTGCAGGCGATCGAGCGGATGAATATCCAGCCCGGCGAGCGCGTGCTCGAGGTCGGAGTGGGGACCGGCATCAACCTGTCGCTCTATCCGGAGGATGCCGCCATCACGGGCATTGACTACACAGCGTCGATGCTTGAAAAGGCGCGCGAGCGGGCTGCACGCAAGGGCATGAAGAACACGCGGCTCCTGCAGATGGATGCCGCAGATCTGAAATTTGCCGACAACTCCTTCGACATCGTCTACGCCCCATACCTGATCAGCGTCGTGCCGGATCCGGTCAAGGTCGCGCAGGAGATGCGACGCGTCTGCCGTCTCGGCGGCCGTATCATTTTTTTGAACCACTTCCTCAGCCCGAACGCGATCCTGTCGCGGATGGAGCGCTGGATCTCGCCG
>JACDCA010000700.1 GCA_013694635.1 Acidobacteriota bacterium
GGCTATACCCGCCAATGCCAGGATGCAGACGGTGGCCAGTGCACCAACACCGATCGTCGCCTTGACCCAGGTGCGCACGCGGCGAGTATACCGGCGGTTTCGACGAGTGTAGCGAAAAGCGCACCGATCGTCATCGGTCAAGGGATTGAAGTAGAAGTGCGCGCGTGGGTGCTAGTACGGCACTCGCACTCCCGGCGTATCGGCAGGAAAGTCCCTGGTGTTGCGCGTGATCAACAGGGCCGATTCAACGTGCGCCGTGGCCCAGATGATTGCGTCGGGTAGACGGATGCGGCGGTGGCCGCCGCGGCGCATGTCCACCGCCTTCCTCGCGATCTTTCGCGTCAGATCGACCACGCGAAAATCGCGCAGGAACATCGCGATGACGTCGGCCTCGGCCTCGTCAGCGGCGCCAACGAGCACTTCCATCCACGTGACGATGCTGATGGCGCGCTCGTCGTAGCGTTCGACCTCCTTTTTCGCCGCGTCCAGGCCGCTCAGGTAGTCGACGAGGATGTTGGTGTCGAATAGCGCCTTCACCGGGTCCTGGACCACTCACTCCGGCGCTGCTCCTGATAGCGGAGGCCGCTCCCCCGTTTCTTTCGCCAGAGGCCGAACGCCTGGTCTGTCGCCGACGCATTCTCGCGGCGCACATACGACGCGATGGCGCGCCGGACCGCCTCCGCGCGCGAGATGCCCTCATGTTTGCAGAGCGCCTCGAGCGCGTCGAGCTGATCCCGCGGGACTTCGATGATCGTCCGCATGACGTCATCATATCACGTCATCATATGATTCCCACGAACGTCAGAATGGCTTCGTCTCCTCGATGTGCGGGTAAGTAAGCAGGCAATGCCCGCGGTGCCGTGCGAGAAATTCGGCATCCGCCTGGGAAATTTCGGATCCATCGACCACCGAAGTCCGCCGTGTTCGGCAACGCCGACCTCGGTCAGCCTGTCGGCGGCGCGCGCGGCAAGTTTCCTCGTGGCAGGATCGTCGAGCACCTTGCCGGCGTGCAACAGGAAGAGACCGGTGCCTGGTGTACTTCCCCGGCCTGAAAACCTCGACTGCGCTGCAGGTCAACACGAGTGCCCGCGGCGCCACCGGCCGTTCACCGCGCGCCTTCGTGATGGCGTTCGCGCAGATCATCAAAAAGAGCGTTCTCTAAACAGGAGATCAGGAGATCAGGAAACACTCAGGCTGCTGATCTCTTGCTCTCCTGTTACCCCAGACAGAACAACTTGCCGTCGGCGGAGCCGATGACGAGCTTTCCATCGGCGATGGCGGGAGATGCGCTGAGGGGGCCGCCCGCCTCGAACTCCTGCACGCTCTTGCCGCTGGCGGCGTCCACGACATAAAGCTTTCCGTCGCTGCTGCCGACGTAGACGCGGCCGCCGACGACGGCAGGGGAGGAGTCGATGCGCGCACGGGTCGTGAGGGTCCAGATCGCCTTGCCGCTGTTCAGGTCGAGCGCATGCAGCATCTTGTCGCGCCCGCCGACGAACACGCGATTGCCGGAGATCGCCGGGGACGAATAAAACGGAAAGTTGCGCTGCGGGTGCTTGTATCTCCAGACGATCTTGCGTCCCTTGAGGTCGACGCTGAGCACCTCGTTCTCATACGTGCCGTAGTAGGCGCGCCCGTTCGAGATCGCCGGTGACGCACCGGTATAGGCCCCCGAGGACAGGCTGAACACTTCCTTGCCATCAGCGACGCGGATCGCCCGCAGGATCTCATCGCATCCGGCGATATAGGCGATGCCATCGACGACCGCAGGCGTCGCGTGGACGTAGCCCTGGGTCTGTACCTTCCAGGCAAGCTTGCCGTCCTTCGCCCCGAGTGCGTAGAGGTGGGCGTCATAGGAGCCGATCAGGACCTTGCCGCCCGACACCACAGGAGAGGACTTCACTTCGCTCCCCGTCTTGAACGTCCAGGCCGCCTTGCCAGTGTTCACGTCCACGGCGTGAACGACACCGGAGAGATCTCCGATGTAAACGAGCCCACCGGCAACGGCGGGCGACGACTCACCGATTCCGTCCGCCGACGCCTTGTATTTCCATTTGGGCTTGCCATCGGCCAGATTCACGGCGTGGAGATCTCCATTGCCGGACCCGACATAGACGACGCCGTCCGCGATGGCTGCGGACGACTCGATCGCGTCACCCGCTTCGTACGTCCACAGAACGTTCAACTTCGCGGGGAGCGTCGCCTGTGTCGTCCCGAGAAGCGCGGTGGTGCCGCGGAACTGTGGCCACGATGTAGCCGGTGCCTGCCCTCCAACAGTCGCGACGGAGGTGACGAAGGCCACGGAGAGAAACGCACCGCGGAGGAACGGAGGAACGAAAATCATTGTCTGATCGCCACCAGCTTCGACAGCGTCCGGAAGAAGAGCGTGTTGCCGCTGATCGCCGGGGTGGCCATCAGGGGTTCACCCATGGCGTTTGTCGCCAGCAACTCGTAGGTCCGGCCGGCTTTGACGACGTAGACGTCGCCGTCCTCGCTGGAGAGATACAGGCGGCCGTCTGCCGCGACGGGCGATGCGCTGAAGCCTGAGCCTCCCGCAACCCGCTGTTGGTAGATCCTCTCGCCGGTCTTCGGGTCGTAGGCGCTGAGGATCCCGTTATCGGTAAGTGCATAGAGCAGACCGTTGTACACGATAGGCGTGCAGGTATATGGAGCGCCTCGACCCGTCTTCCACGCGAGCGCCTGGTCGCCGATCTCACCGGATCCGCCCGGCCGGAGCGCGTAGATCGGCCGCCCCCCAGGCGGATATCCGCCTGTCACGATGACGAGATTGCCTGCCACTATCGGCGTCGGCACTTTCACCTGGGTGTTGTTGTCGGAAAAGCGCCAGAGCTCCTTGCCGGTCTTCGGATCGAATCCGCGAATGTACTGTCC
>JACDCA010000716.1 GCA_013694635.1 Acidobacteriota bacterium
ATCGGTGTACTTCGCCTCGAGCAGGATGCCGAAGAACCCGCGGTCGCGGTAAATCATGTCCCACTCGTACCCGAACCGATACGCCTTCCACTCGAGGGAGGCCGACACCGGCAGCGCGAGGTTGAACTCCTGGCCGTTGAAGACGATCGTCCGCCGCAGCGTGGCGTTCGGCGCCTCGTAGGTGATCGGGGTGTACTCGAAGCGGAACTTATGCTTTGTCGCGGGCCGGAGCACGACCTTGATCTGGTTGAACCGCTTCTTCTCGATGCCGAAATCCTGCTCGAAGTCGATCGTCGACCCCAGGCGCGCCTGCGTCAGCGCTTCGCTACGCACGATGATCTCGGGAGCCGGATTCCAGATGTAGCCGCCGATCTCGACGCGATAGGTCTCGCCGGTCGCACGGCCGGACGTGCCGCCGCCCGGATACTGGGCCTGCGCTGGCGCAGCCGCCAGCATCGTCAGACAGAACAAGGACAGAGGTACGCGCATGCGATCAAACTTTCTAGCCCCGGTAGGGAGAATCACGATGCCCCCGCGAGAGGGAGCCGGGCGCCTGCTGGAAAAGGCCCGCACAGGATAGCACATATACTGCGGACAGATGGGTCCCTTCGACTCGCTGCGCTCGATGGCGGCGGGCGCGGCGTTCCGGCGGTTGCTGCCTTTCGTTCTCCGATATTGTCGGCAATTCTTCCTCGGCCTTCTCTGCGTCGTCGTCACCACCGCGGTCCAACTGCTGCCGCCCTGGGTGCTGAAGTACGCCGTCGACGACCTGACGACAGCGGTGACGGTCCCCAGACTGGCGCTGTACGCCGGGCTCATCCTTGTCGTCGCGTTGGTCGGCGCGTTCTTTCGCTTCCTGATGCGACGCCTGTTGATCGGCGCGTCGCGCGACATCGAGTACGACATCCGTAACGCGTTCTTCGCCCGTCTCCAGCAGTTACCCCTGGGCTATTACCAGACGCGCCGGACCGGCGACCTGATGTCACGCGCCACCAACGATCTCAACGCCGTGCGGATGATGATCGGGCCGGCCGTGATGTACTCCGCCAGCACCATCCTCGTCTTCGTCGTTGCGATCGGCGTCATGCTGACCATCGACGTGCGGCTCACGCTCTTCGTACTGCTGCCACTTCCACTCGTGTCAGTGGTGACGTGGTACTTCGGCAGGGCGATTCACCAGCGTTTCGAGGCGATCCAGGCACAGTTGTCAGAGCTGAGCGCCGTCGTCCAGGAGAACCTCGCCGGAGTTCGCGTCATCCGTGCCTACACGCAGGAGGCGCACGAGGTCGAACGATTCCGCGCCGCGAATCTGGAATACGTCGCCAGGAATCGCCGTCTCATCAGGTTGCAGGCACTGTTCTATCCGAGCATGACGCTGTTTCTCGGCATCGGCGGTTTCCTGGTTCTGTGGCTCGGAGGTCAGGCGGTCATCCGGCAGCGCATCACGCTCGGTGAGTTCTTCGCGTTCAACTCGTATCTCGCGATGCTGGCCTGGCCGCTCATTGCCTTCGGCTGGGTGACCAACATCATCCAGCGGGGCATGGCGTCCTGGGGGCGGATGCTCGAGATCATTGATGCCGTCCCGGCGATCAGTGATGCCGGTGTGACCGAGAGCGGCAGGTTGGCCCCACTCGCCGGGGCCATCGAAATTCGCGGTCTGACATTCACCTATCCGGGCGCGGAGACTCCGGTCCTTCGCGACGTCTCGCTTCAGATTCCCGCCGGCTCGACGGCCGCGTTGATCGGCGCGACCGGTTCGGGAAAATCCACGCTTCTGAACCTGCTGCCGCGACTCCATGAACCGCCGCCAGGGACGGTTTTGATCGACGGCGTCGACGTCCGCGAGATGCCGCTCGAGCGGCTGCGTGGCGCGATCGGGTTCGTCCCGCAGGAGGCGTTTCTCTTTTCGGACTCGCTGGCCGAGAACATTCGGTTCGCGGGAGAAGGCCGGCTGAAGCCGGCCTCTACCGAACCGGCCCATGACCGGATGATCCGCGCTGCCTCCATCGCGCGGCTCGACAAGGACGTCCAGGAGTTTCCGAAGGGCTACGACACGCTGATCGGCGAGCGGGGCATCACGCTGTCGGGCGGGCAGAAACAGCGCACCGCGATCGCGCGCGCGGTCTTTGCCGACCCCCGCATCCTGGTGCTGGACGATGCGTTGTCGGCAGTGGACACGTATACGGAGGACGAGATCCTTGCGAGGCTTCGCGGTGTCATGCGTGAGCGGACCGCGCTGATCGTCGCGCATCGCGTCTCGACCGTGCGTCAGGCGGACCAGACCTTCGTGCTGGACGCGGGCCGCATCGTCGAGCGCGGCAGCCACGATGAGCTGGTCGCGGGCGGCGGCCTTTACGCGTCGCTGTACCGCAAGCAGCTGCTGGAAGAGGAGCTGGAAGCCAGTTAGTCGGTAATCTACGGGAAAGGGGACAGTCACCTTTTCCTAATAAATGCTGGGGGAAAAGGTGGCTGTCCCCTTTTCCGCCTTCGCCTTATTAATGCACGAAGAAGAAGTACTCGGGAAGGCGTACGACGCGCGGCTGATGCGGCGACTGCTCGGGTACCTGCGCCCGTACTGGCGGCAGGTCCTGATCGCGCTCGCGGCCATCGTGTCGTCGTCGGTACTGCAGCTGGCACAGCCGTATCTGATGAAACTCGCGATCGACGACTACATCGCGGTCGACGACCTGCAGGGCCTGAAACTACTGGGTGTCGCGTACGTCGGGGTGCTGGTGGCAGGCTTTGCGCTCGAGTACATCCAGACGTGGACGCTCCAGATGACCGGGCAGAAGATCATGTTCGACATGCGCATGCAGATCTACGGTCACCTGCAGCGCCTCGACGTGCAGTTTTACGACCGCAACCCCGTCGGGCGTCTGATGACCCGAGTCACCACCGACGTCGACGTCCTCAACGAGCTCTTCACCGCCGGAGTCGTGTCGGTCTTCGGTGACGTCTTTCTTCTCGTCGGCATCATGGCGGCCCTGACGCTGATGGACTGGCGCCTCGCGCTGGTGGCCTTCACAGTGCTCCCGCTGATCGTGCTCGTCACGCAGTGGTTCCGCCGCAACGTTCGTGAGTCGTACCGCAGCGTACGCACCTGGATCGCGCGGATCAATGCGTTTCTCCACGAGCACATCACCGGCATGTCGACGGTGCAACTGTTTCGCCGCGAGCGGCGCAGCTTCGAGGCATTCGACGGCACCAACCGCGGCCACCGTGACGCGAACGTCGATTCCATCTACTACTACGCCGTGTTCTACCCGGCGATCGAAGTGATCGGCGCGCTGTCCACGGCAATGATCATCTGGGTCGGCGGCCGCTGGGTGCTGGAAGGTACGCTGACGCTGGGATCGTTCCTCGCGTTTCTTTTGTACTCGCAGCGGTTCTACCGCCCGATCAGCGACCTGTCGGAGAAGTTCAACATCCTGCAGGCCGCCATGGCCTCGAGCGAGCGCGTCTTCACGCTCCTCGACGCCGAGGTGAAAATTGAGTCGGGACGCGGAATGCGGGATGCGGGACGCGAATCTCGAA
>JACDCA010000718.1 GCA_013694635.1 Acidobacteriota bacterium
CGCACGTTTATTTCCTCGGGTCTCCGACTTTGTAGCGCATCGGGATGCCGAGGATCTGCATGCAGAGCGGTCCGATGTCGACCAAGCGCATGTAACGGGGGAGTGCACGCGGCGCGCCGGCGCCGGCCACGATCACCGGACTGTGGGAGTCGAGGGCATGCAGGGCGCCGTGCGAGGCGCCCCCTTCGTGCGCATCTCCTCCCGGCACCTGGAACTCGCACCCCGGACGCGCCGTCACCCATATGTCGCCGGACTTCTCGAGGTCGAGGACGCCCGCAATGCGTTCGAAGGCGTTCGGATAATCGGAATACTCCAGCGCGCGACCAGCCTGACCGATGCCCAGGACGGCCGGGTCTCCGCACCATGACCACAGACCACCGAAGGGGTCGATGCAGTTGCTCGAGGATGCCTCGCGCGAGAAGCGCAGACGTCCGCGGGTGCCGGCCACCGTATAGCCCCGGTCTCCGCCCGTCAGAGAGGAAAGCCATAGCACCTGATCCACACCCGGATGCCGGAGCATCGCGACGGCGAGGCGCTCGATCTTCTCAGGGGTCGGCGACTTGACGTAGATCTGCGCCGCGCGCATGTTCGGGCAGATCATGATCTCGTCCTGCTTCTTCCACGGCTTACCCAGATCCGCCTGCCTGAAGTCGGAGAGCAGGTGGTCGAGCCGTAGGATATGGAGTACCTCGCAATGCCCGTGATCTGATGTCACGATCACCGCGCGATTCGCCAGGAACCGCTCCATGCCTCCGGCGGCCTCGAAGGCCTCGCCGAGCATCCGATCCACTTGTTCGATGACCGGCAGCGCATTGACCGGTCCACCCTTGTGGCTGACGTAGTCATTGTCGGCAAAGTACGCCACCGCGAAATCCGGCAGGTGTTCCTCGTTCGCGAGGTCTTTCAGCATCCTGCCGGTCGAGGCATCGTCCATTCCGAAGCGGTGGAGAACGCCGCTCGCCTTGTCCACCTTCCCCTCGGGTGTTCGCGGGGTCACGAAGTCTCCGAGGCACAGAAAGGACGGCCCTTGCACCGTTTCCGTGAGCGGCCCGCCCGGGAGCGCGGCGATCAACCCGGGGATATTCACCTTGTGCGGCACGTTGCCGCGGAAGACGAGGTAATTGAGCGCCGCCGCCCGCAGCCCCGCGCGCTCCACCATCTCGAACAGCGTCGGCGCTTTGAGCCGGTCGCCGTTCAGGCGCAGCAGAAAGTCGTTGACGAAGCGGCCGAAGCCTTCGCGGGCGATGACCCAGAAGTCATCGCCGTAATAGGCGATCTCGTCGCGCGCGGTGTCGTACCAGGATGCGCCTGCAATGCCATGTTCAGCCGGATAGGCGCCGGTGATGATGGTGGACGTAGCGGCCGGGGTAATTGACGGAAAGATGCTGACCGACGACTGGTGCATCACGCCGGCTTCCGCGAGCTTCTGCATCACCGGCAGCCGGCCGGTCTGGATGGCAGGGCAGACGACGTGCGGCGTCGCCGCGTCGATTACGACAAGAAGAACTTTCCCATTCACGTCCTCAGTCTACACTCCGGCCAGTGACGGAACTTTCCGGGCGGTGGCGACATTACTTGTATAGAGGCCAGTGATAAGGACCACGCGCACGAACGTCGACGTCGCGATTACGGCCAGCGACGAGGAGCTGATGGCAGCCGTGCGTGGGGGCGCCCGGGCACCGTTCGAACAGCTGTTCGATCGCTACCGCCGGGCCGTCTGGGGTTTCTTCCGGCGGCGGGTGCAGGATCCGGGGGCGGCAGAGGATCTCGTCCAGAACGTCTTTACGGCCCTGCTCGACGCGGCGCCGCGCTACCGCGCACAGGGGGCGTTTCGCAGTTACCTGTTCGGCATTGCCTTCAACGTCCTTCAAGCCGAGCGGCGGAGGCAGCTTTCGCGGGCGACAAGTCCGCTGGACGACGAACTGCCGGACGCACATGTGGTCGATGCCGACCGCGCGCTCTGGGTCCGCGCGGCGCTCGCGCAACTCGATCCTGACGAGCGGGAGCTCGTGATGCTGCGCGAGTACGAGGGACTCAGTTACCAGGAGATCGCGGACCTCAGGCAGCTGCCGCTGAATACCGTGCGCTCGCGTCTGTTTCGCGCGCGGATGGCGTTGCGCGCATTGCTGACGCCGGATGTGGAGATAGAGGAGCAGTCACGATGAAACCTGCGGATCACTCGGGCGAGCTGGAGCAGGTGATGGCGTACGTCGACGGTGCGCTGGATCCGGCGAGCGCCGAGAACGTGCGCCTTCATATCGCCGGTTGCGCGGAGTGTCGAGACGCCGAGCGGGACCTGCTGAGGGTGTCGCAGCGGTTGCAATCCTGGGATGTCGGCGAGGCGACTGGGAGGCTGCGTGCCCCGGCTGCGGGAACGGCAACGGTCGCTTCAGCTTCGTTCCTGCCGTGGATCTTCAGTACGCGCGGCATGCTCGCGACTGCCGCAGGCATCGGTCTGCTCGTGATTGGCTTTTCGGTGACACAGCCGCAGCGGCGGCACGACCAGGCCTTCGTGACGATTGCGCCCGGTGGCGCCGAGGAGGCGGCCGCGGTCTCGGCCACGGAACCCCTGGCGTACCGTGACAACGCCAGGCTCGAGAACGAACGCGGCGTGGTAGCTGGCAAACCACCTCTGGTGGGCGGTGCGGGGCCAGCCCGGAGTCCGGTGGGCCAGGGTCCGTTGATCGTCCGAAACGCCCGTCTCACGATCGTGGCGAGCGACTTCGATTCGGCGCGCGCGGAGCTCGAGCGCGCCGTACAGCGGGTGGGTGGCTTTATCGGCCAGATCGTCGCCCACGGGGCTCGTGGCGCATCGCGCCGGCTCGATGCGACGCTGCGCGTTCCAACTGCCCGACTGGACGAGACGGTCGCGGCGCTGCGCCGGCTCGGCCAGGTCGTCGGGGAAGCCCAGGACGGGGAAGATGTGACGCAGCAGTCGGCTGACCTCGATACGCGGCTGGAGAACGCGCGCGTCTCTGAAAAGAGGCTCCGCGACATCCTCGCGCAGCGGACCGGCAAGCTGTCGGACGTTCTCGATGTCGAGCGCGAGATTGCGCGCGTGCGGGGGGAGATCGAGCAGATGGAATCGGAGCGTCGGTCGCTCGACCGCCGCGTCACCTATGCCACCGTCACCGTGTCGCTGAGCGAAGACCGCAAGGCGGAAGTGAATCTCGGTCCCGTTCCCGTATCCCGGCGCCTTGGCAATGCGTTTGTCGAAGGATGGACGAACGCGATCGGCAGCGGCGTGGGCGCCCTGATGTTCCTGGCGAGCGTGGGTCCGACGCTCCTGCTGTGGGCGTTGATCCTGGTCCCGGCCGCCCTCGCGGCGAAAAAGGGGACAGCCACCTTTTTTCACAAATCGTAAAAAGGTGGCTGTCCCCTTATTTTGACCCTTGCGGGGAGGGCGTCGTCGTCGTGTACTGGAACTTGCCCTCTTTCAGCATCTTCATCGCTTCGTCGACGGCCGTCTTCAGCTCTCGATCGAAGCCTTTCAGCTCGTCCTCCGGGGAGTTCTCCACCCACACATCCGGCGCGACGCCGAAGTTCTCGAGGTTGATCCCGTAGTTGTTCGGCTTCGTGGGATCGTAGGTCACGACAAGCGAGCCTGGTGTCCGGATCGCGCCACCATTGATCAGCCGGTACGACCCGGTCGCAATGACGGCTGCCGCCGTGGGATTGCCGACAATCCGTCCGAGGCCCAGATCGCGGAAGGCCTGCGGCGTCACTTCGCTGTCGGACCCCGAGCGGCTGTTGATCAGCATCACCTTCGGCCCGGCGATCGCCTGGCGCGGACGGCGACCCCAGGTACGTCCGCCCCACCGGTTGTTCCAGTACTCGTAAGGCCGCCGCTCGAGGATGTCGATCAGCTCCTGGTCGATATTGCCGCCGCCGTTGAAGCGGATGTCGACGATGATCCCTTTCTTGTTCGAGAACTGGTTGATCTCATTCTGAAAGCGCCTGAGGGACGGCGCGTTCATCGCGCGGATGTGCACGTAGGCGATCTGGCCGCGTGTTTCCTTTTCCACGAATGCGCGGCTTGTCGCCACCCATTCTTCGTACTTCACGTCGCCGAGGTTCGGCACCGTACGAATCCGGACCTTCTGCTCCGCCGCGGATCCGCCGGCGGGCGGCGCGGGTGTCACACCCACCGTGACGTATTCGTTCACCGGACTGTTCAGCAGCGCCCAGTAGTTGTCCCCCGCCTTCAGCACCTTCCCATCAATGGAGACGACGTAGTCGCCGACCTTCAGATCGATCCACTCCTTGTCGGCCGGACCGTCGCGGTAGATGTGTGAAATCCGGTAATAGCCATTGGC
>JACDCA010000755.1 GCA_013694635.1 Acidobacteriota bacterium
CTATCCGCTAGCACCCGTAACACCTCTAGCACCTCTAGGACCTTCAGCACCCCTCGGACCCCCCGCACCCCCATTAACGTTCCGTCTGGGCGGCCTCTCGAAATCGGCCGGCCTGCCGCAGGTGAAACTGGGGTGGATTGCGGCCGCTGGCCCGGAGAGCGTGGTTGCAGATGCGCTGCGGCGGCTCGAAGTCATATGCGACACGTATCTGTCGGTTTCCACACCAGTGCAGTCGGCCGCCAGTGAATTGATCGATGGCGGCGCAGCCGTGCGCGCCGCGATCCTCGACCGGATTCGCCGCAACCATGCGGCGCTCGCGCAGGCGATCCCACCGGATTCCTGCACCGAGCTCCTGCGTTCGGACGCGGGCTGGTCGGCGGTCCTGCGCGTCCCGTCGAGCGTCCCGGAGGAACACCTCGTGCTGCGGCTCCTCGAGGAGGACGACGTGCTCGTGCATCCAGGGTACTTTTTCGATTTTCCGCACGAAGCCTTTCTCGTCCTGAGCCTGCTCCCTCCAGTCTCCGAGTTCGACGAAGGCGTCCGGCGCGTTCTGCGCCGCCTCCATGGCTGACAACCGCATGGCCGGTCGCCGGGCCGGTTCGCTCGTGCCGCTGTTCTCGATCCCGTCCTCCGAAAGCTGGGGCATAGGCGAGATCGCAGATCTGCCGATCTTCGCCCGGTGGCTGCGTGACTCCGGGCTGTCGGTCGTCCAGCTCCTCCCGGTGAACGAAATGGGAGACGGCCAGACGTCCCCGTACTCGGCGCTGACCGCGATGGCGATCGACCCGATCTACATTTCGCTTCGGGCGTTGCCCGAGTTCATCGCCTGGGGCGGGGAGTCAGCGCTCGACGCCGAGGAGGCTGACCGGCTGGCGGCTGTGCGCGCCGCACCCGGCGTCGATTACCGGAATGTCCGGGAGCTGAAGATGCGATGCCTCCGCGAGGCATTCGAGACGTTCCTCGCGGATGACTGGCAGCGCGACAGCAGCCGTGCGCAGGCGATGCGTGAATATCTCGAGCGCGAGCAGTGGTGGCTCGCCGAGTACGCGATCTTCCGCGCCCTGCACACCGAGAACGGCGGCCGCCACTGGATCGAGTGGGACGTCCCGCTGCGCGAACGCGACGCGACTGCGTTGCGGGAGGCGCAGACACGGCTGGAGCGGGACATCCTGTATTACTCGTGGCTGCAGTGGGTCGCCGGCGAGCAATGGGCGAACGCGCGCGCCGAGTGCGGCGACGTCGCGATCCTCGGAGATTTTCCGTTCATGGTCGGCGCCGACAGCGCGGACGTCTGGGCGCGCCAGGACCAGTTCCGGATCGACGCGTCGGTTGGCGTACCGCCCGACGCGTTCTCGGAGACCGGGCAGGACTGGGGCCTCCCCGTGTATCGATGGGACGTCGTCGAGGCCGGCGGCGACGAGTGGCTGAAGCTGCGCGTCCGCCGGAGCGTCGCGTTGTTCGACGGGTTCCGGATCGACCATCTCGTAGGTTTCTATCGCACGTTTGTGAGGGAACAGGAAGGACAGACGGACTTCGTCCCGCCGGACGAGCCCGCGCAGCTGCGGCAGGGAGAGCGGCTCGTCGCGATCTTCCGCGACGGCGCCGCCGCCGTGATTGCCGAGGACCTCGGCGTGGTTCCGGACTTCGTGCGGCACTCGCTGGCGTCCCTGGGCGTTCCCGGGCTGAAGGTGTTGCGGTGGGAGCGGGAGTGGAACGCCGAGGGCCGTCCCTTCAGAGACCCGGCGCACTATCCGCGCGTGTCGGTCGCGATGAGCGGCACGCACGACACCGAGACCCTGGCGGAGTGGTGGGACGCGGCGGACGGCGAAGAACGGGGTCGCGCGATCGAATTGCCGGCGCTCGCCGAAGCCGCCATCATGACCGACGAAACCTACTCGCCGCGCCTGCGCGACGCGCTGCTCACCACGCTTTTCGGCGCCGGCTCGGACCTGGTCCTCCTGCCGGTTCAGGACATCTTCGGCTGGACGGACCGGATCAATGTGCCGGCGGTCGTTGCCGAGCACAACTGGACCTGGCGGCTGCCGTGGCCGGTCGACGTGCTGCGAGACGAGCCGGACGCGAGAGCACGCACCGAATTCCTCGAGCGTCTCGCCCGCCGCACCGGCCGATCCCGCGGTTAAACTCCTTGATAAGATTCAGTCCCTATGCCCCTCACCGTCACGCCATCCGTCCCTGAGTCTGCCGTGGAGGCTGCGCGCGCGCGCCTCGACGCGCACGTTTGCGAAATCGTCCGCTGGCATTTCGATCCGCAGACCGGATGCCCGTTCTGGCTCGAACGCGCGAAGCATTTCGAGTTCGACCCCGTGAAGGACGTCCAGTCGTACGCGGATCTCGACAAGTTCGGACTGTTCGAGGACGAGTGGCTGCGCGGCGGCCCGGTGAGACGCTGGGTGCCGAAGGCGTTTGCCACCTCGCCGATCTACACGTTCGAGACCGGCGGCAGCACGGGCGTGCCGAAGTCGCGCATCAACGTGAACGACTTCCGCACCGACTACGAGAATTTCAGCGACACGCTGCCGGACGAATTCTTTCCGAAAGGGGTCGACTGGCTGCACGTCGGCCCGAGCGGTCCGCGCCGGCTTCGCCTGGCGATCGAACATCTCGCCCAGCACCGGGGCGGCATCTGCTTCATGGTCGATCTGGATCCGCGCTGGGTCATCAAGTTGATCAAGAGCCGCCAGATGGACCAGATGGAGGCGTACAAACGCCACGTGATCGACCAGGCGCTGACGCTGCTGCGCGCGCATGACAACATCCGCTGCCTGTTCACGACACCGAAACTGCTGGAGGCGCTCTGCGAAAAAGTGTCGCTGAAGAAAATGGGGATCCGCGGCGTGTTCTGCGGCGGCACCGAGATGACGCCGCAGTTCCACCGGTTTGCCGTCGAAGAACTGCTCGACGGGATTTACTTCGCGCCGACGTACGGCAACACGCTGATGGGGCTGGCGACGCACAAGGAGCCCCGGGATCCGGCGGACAACTTCGCGATCATCTATTACCCGCCGGCGCCGCGGGCGATGATCGAAGTCGTCGATCCGGACTCACCGTTCGAGCCGGTGGAGTACGGAAAGACGGGCCGCGTGCGCCTGACGACCCTGACGCAGGAGTTCTTCATGCCGCGCTTCCTCGAGCGCGACGAAGCCGAACGGGAGCGGCCGAGCCAACGCTATCCGTGGGACGGCGTCCGGAACGTCCGTCCGTTCTCGAAGTTCGCGACGACGGTGGTCGAGGGAGTCTACTGAAATGAAAAAACTTCTCGTCACCCTGGCGCTTCTGACGCCAGCCATCCTGGTCCAGGCGCAGTGGCCGCAGTGGCGAGGTCCTCATCGTGACGGCGTGGTGCCGAAGGGGTCGGTGCCCGCCGCATGGCCCGCCAAGGCGACGCTGAAATGGAAGCAGGCGGTCGGGGAGGGCTACTCATCCCCGATCGTGGCCGACGGTCGCGTCTACGTCCATAGCCGCAAGGATCCGGAAGAGATCGTCACGGCCCTCGACCTGGCGTCCGGCAAGCCGGTCTGGACCGAGCGCTACCAGTCCGCAGTCAACAAGAACAAGTACGCGGCGGAAATGTCCAAGGGTCCGTTCTCCACGCCGCTCGTCGCCGGCGGGCGCGTGTTCACGCTGGGAACGACCGCTGTCCTCAGCGCGTTCGACGCGGCGACCGGTGCGGTGAAGTGGCGCAAGGACTGGTCGAAGGAAATCGACATGTCCAAGCTGTTCACCGGCACCGCCATGTCACCGATCATCGACGGCGGCCTGCTGATCGTTCACGTCGGTGACGACCGGGGTGGCGCGTTTCGCGCACTCGATCCTGCGACCGGCACCGAGAAGTGGTCGCTGCCGGGCCACGGCCCCGGGTACGCCTCGCCGATCGTCGCCACCTTTTCCGGGACGCGTCAGCTGATCACGATGACCGACAAGGCCGTCGTCGGCGTCGATGCGGCCAGCGGCAAGCAGTTGTGGCAGATTGCCTTTCCCGATGAATGGAACGAGAACATCGTCACCCCCGTCGTCGCGGGTGACGTGCT
>JACDCA010000773.1 GCA_013694635.1 Acidobacteriota bacterium
GCCCGCGACAAGCTCACTGCCGAATTGAATAACGGGCACCCAGATGACATCCTCGGGTCCGTCCACCAGAGCAAGAATGCCCGCGGAGTAGACGAGCTGCGTCACGATGTACATCGTGCCGACGCGCACGTTCTGCTCGAGACCCCGCAACACCCACGAGATGTCGATCGCCTGCGACAGAAAGGAGAGGCCGGACAGCACGATCACGAGCTTGACGACGGGCGGCTTCGGAATCAGGAGCGCCACGCCGGCGAGCAACGCCAACGCGCCGAGCCCCATCAACAGTCGTACGGCGATGGCACTGGCGGCAATTGTGACGGCCCGGTCGCGACGGCGCGCCACGTCGCGAGTGCCGATGGAGTTGAATCCGGAGGTCGTGGCGAGGAGCAGATACGCCGAGATGGCGGTGGCGAAACCGACGATGCCGAACCCGGCTGGACCGAGTTTTCGCGTGAGCCACGCAGTGGCCATAAACGCGATGAGGCGTCCACCAATTTCTCCGCTGGCGAGGGCGGCGACACTAGTCAGAATGCCACCGAGTGATGCGACCGGAGCGGCGCCTGTGTTCGGCTCTCTCACGCGTCGTTCAGCATGTCATCACCGGCACCTATCGAAAAGCACGCGATTCTAGCCTTAGCTGGAACGACCCTCGCCTGAAGGCGAGGGATCCTGGGTCGACTGAAGTCGACTAAAGATAGCCATCACCGCGACGATGCAGGCTCCCTACTCGCTAACTCGGAGGCGGTCGTCGTCCTCGGCCCTCGGCACCCTGGGGGCTTGATACAGTGCGCAATTTACAGCGGACTTGCCGTCGTTCCCAAGACTGGTGCGCTGCAGGCGGCAGCCTCTGCTGGCAAGCCAAATCCTTCACAGACCGACGACAGCAAAGGGCAATGGCCCGGCTATGCAGGTAACGGAGGTCCTCGTCGGGCACGAATCCGGCCCACATCACCAGCGGCCCGGTGCCAGCATCTTCAATCGCCCGGCAGATGATTTGGCGATCGCCATGGAAGTCGTCGCCGTTGATCGCTCTCACGAGAAGCAGACACGGCGGTCGTTGCCGCATTCGCGCGACACAGTGGCGTGGGGCCGCACCATGCGGTCGACGTTCTTGTGCGGATTGAAACCCCCAAGTAGGTGAACCAGACTCCCAGACAATTCTCGGACGCGTTGGAATGGCCACCGCCGTGAACTCCGCGGGGCCGGATTCAGGGCGGCGGTGACCGCACAGGGGCGCCTTCAGTTCAACGGACAGCCTGATTCGTTGGCTATTTGTAGCAGGTTCATGTATCGCACCCGGTTTCCTAGACAGAACTTCTGCCTACGTTAGGCCGCCGCGAGTAACTCCCGACGCGCGACGGCCGGTGTCCGATGATCCAATCGTTCGATGAGCCACTGGTGGTTGTAGCGCTCGATGAAGGCGCCAATGATCCCGCGGGCCTCGTCGAGGCTCTCAAAGCGATATAGCCAGATGCACTGTTCCTTCAGCGTCCGGTTGAAGCGCTCGATGACGCCGTTGCACTGCGGCTCACGGACAAACGAGTGGCTGTGGGTAATCCCCAGCCAGGCCAGCTCGGTCCCAAAGGCATCCGCGATGTACTGCGGACCCCAATCGCTCCGCACCGTGAGACCGCGCCCGACATCCTTGGCGAAGGCTCCGAAGGCGAGGCGCGCGCCGACGCGAATCGGCTCGAGCGCGGCCCACCGGTCGCCGATCTTGGCGACGTGCCATCCGACGATGTCATCGCTGGCGTGATCGATGGCGCCAAACCACCAACACCAGCCGTCGCGCTCGGTGTAGAAGCGCGTCGCGTCCGTGCCCCACATGACGTTCGGCCGGGCCGTGGTGATGGTCCCCGCGTGCGCCGGGTCACCGTGCGGATGGCCGGCGCGCTGCGGCGCGAGCAGCCCCGCCGCCCGCATGAGACGCAGGACCCGGTTGCGCCCGACGCGATGCCCGAGCGCGCGGAGGCGCACGCGCATCTTGCGATGGCCTTCGCCGTGGAACGGACTGTCGGCCAGGACCTGCCGCATCGCGTCGATCAGGACAACATCGGTCACCGGCGTCTTCGGCCCACGCTTCGCACGCGGCGACGGCGCCGCGTCGGGCGACCCCGCCTGCGCGTAGACGGTCGCACGCGCCACGCGATAAGTGGCGCACACCATCGTCAAGGGATAGCGCCGGTGCGTGAAGGGACTCCGCCGCTGGCTCATCGCCCGTGCTTCCGCAACTCCGCCGCACACCCTTTTTTTTCGCGAAGATCTTCCGCCAGCTCAAGCCGCATCATGACTTCCCCGAGC
>JACDCA010000778.1 GCA_013694635.1 Acidobacteriota bacterium
GCCTCAGGTCGTGCCCCATCCCGACAGTGTTTCGGTCTTCAGGCTGGAGGAGTCGCGCCGGCTGATCAAGCGCCAGGGGGACCAGTTCGTCGTCGGCGATAGCGTCCACTCCCCTGCCGCGCTCGCCGCCGAAGCGGTGGACCATCCTGAGCGATTCAGCCCGAATGTGCTGCTCCGCCCGGTCGTGCAGGACAGGCTCTTCCCGACGATCTGCTATGTCGCGGGGCCGAGCGAGCTGGCATACCTCGGACAGCTCCGCGGTATCTACGAACACTTCGGCGTGCCCATGCCGATCATGTATCCACGCGCCAGTGCGACGCTGATCGATTCGGCGACGGCGCGGTTTCTGGCGAAGTACGACATCCCTATCGAGGACTTGCAGCGCCAGGATGAATCCGCGCTGAACCGGCTGCTCGAAGCGCAGCTGCCGCAGAACGTCGAGGAGGCCTTGAGTGAGGCTGAGGCGTCTGTTCGCCGGACGATGGAGCGGGTGATCGAGGTGATGCCCGACGTCGACTCGACGCTCGCGGGGGCGGCAAAGACGACGCTCGGCCGAATGGAGCACGACCTGAAAGGCCTGCGAAGCAAGATGATCCAGTCGGCCAAGAGGCGCGACGAAACGCTGCGCCGGCAGTTCGCCCGCGCGCAGGCGCAGATCTTCCCGCAGGGGCATCCGCAGGAACGCACCTTGGGAGTCGTGTTCTTTCTGAACCTCTACGGTCCAGCCCTGGTCGAGCGGCTGATCGAGGAACTCCCGCTGCAGCTCGGGAAGCATTGGGTCATCACGATTTAATTTCCGATTGCCGCAACGGCCTGGCGGAGGTCTTCTTCTGCCTCACGGAGGCGACCGATCGCCGATGCGTGCGACGTACGATCGGCGGCCAGGCGCGCGCGTGATTCCTCGATAGCGGGCCCGGTCACGGCGGGTGACGGGCCGCCGTGCGTGCGGCGGACGTCGACGAAATTCCTCGCGCTCAACGTACGCTCGAGATCCGCGTCGGTCATCGCCACCTCGCGGCCGAGGACGGCGGACGTCGCGCCGCGCAACACCTCTCCACGCGGCGCCCCCGGGTTTCGGACGCATCCTTCGATGAACTTCGCGGCGACCGCGTGGCTCGCCTTGAACGGGATCCCATGCTCCCGCGTCAGGGTGTCGGCAAGCTCCGTAACGGTGATCCAACCCTGCTCCGCCCGCGAGGCCATGTGCTCGCGGTCGAAGGACGCGTCCGCCAACGTTGCCGCAACGAGCCGGACGGCACGCGTCGCATCCTTGAACATGGACGCCACCAGCGGCTGCAGGTCGTCTTCGGTGTCGACGATGTCCCCGAAGGGCGTGTTGTGGACCGCGAGCAGGATGGCGCTCGCCTGCCCGACCGCCTTGCTGCCAATCGCCCGCGCATGCTCGAGGGCCACGGGGTTGCGCTTCTGCGGCATGATGCTGCTGCACTGGACGAAGCCGTCCGCGAGGCGCAGATAACCGAACTCCGCGGTGCACCACAGAAGAAGGTCCTGCACGACCCGCCCCACGCCCGCGAGCATCACCGCCGCGGCCGAGACACTCTCGAGCAGGTAATCGACCGTCGCGATGCTCCCGTAGGTATTCCCCGTCGGCCCGTCGAACCCTAATAAGGCCGCCGTCCGGCCACGATCGATGCCAAACCCTGTCCCCGTAATCGCGCAGGCCCCGAGCGGGCTCTGGTTGGTGCTCGCATAGGCCGCGCGCAACCGCACGCCATCGCGTTCCAGCTGCTCGATCACCGCCAGGAGGTAATGCGCCACGGTGGTCGGCTGCGCCGGCTGCGTATGTGTATGAGCGGCAAAGACATCCTCGCGGTAGCGGACGCCATTTCGAGGAGGTTTTCGCGCAGGTCCAGGCTCGCCCCGGCAAGCGCCAGCACCATCTGGCGCTGCTGCATCCGGTACATCGTCATGTCGATGTCGTTGCGGGACCGGGCGGTGTGGAGGCGGCCGGCAGCCTCTTCCCCGCAATGTTTCACCAGCAATCGCTCGATATAGAAGAAGAGGTCCTCACACGTGCCGTCGTACCGCGCCCGCTTGACTTCGTCCGGAGAGATCGTTTCGAGCCCGCCACGGATCGTCCGCGCGTCTTCGGGCCCCAGAATCCCGCAATCGGCCAGCATCACCAGATGCGCGTAATGGATGGCCAGCAGCGGAGACAAGAACTGCGCCTTCGCATCCTCGAAGTTCTCGTTGAGAACGCAGGCGACGTACTCAGGCGAAAAGCGTCCTACGGTCATGGTTCACCGTTCATCGTTCATCGTTCGTCGTTCGTAGTTTCTGTACAATGCGGCTACACGACAAACGGGTCATGAGCAACCGCGGTCCAGGCCTTCCGAAGACGGCTGCCGGCGTCGCGACCAGTCGGGGGCGCCCGAAGGCGGGGAAGCGCCGCCGCGGCTGGAAGCTGTACGCCCTGCTGGGGGTCGGCCTGCCGCTGATCGTCCTCTCGCTCGTCACCGCCTATTACTACGTCACGTTCTCGCGGATGATCGACGCGCGCCTTCAAGGCGCGATGCAGCGCGCGGATCCACGCGTGTTCGCCCGCCCCTTCGAAGTCCGCCGCGGCCAGGCCGTCTCCGCGCAGCAGCTCGTCGACCGCCTCAACGATCTCGGCTACGCCAATCGGGCGCGGGCGCAGTCGCCGGGTGAATTCACCGTCGGCCGCGAAGCGATCGCCATCATGCCGCGCGATGGCGACAGGCGCGGCGAGCTGCTGCGGATCGTTTTTGCCTCCCGCGGCAAGACGCTCGACCCGACCGGCATCGACCATATCGAGGCCGTCGCAACGAAAGAGAAGTTCCACGAGCTCACGCTCGACACTCCGCTGATCACGGCGCTCATCACCTCCGCTCGCGAAAAGCGTCGTGACGTTCCGCTCGCGGCCATTCCGCCCCACATGATCAAGGCGGTACTGGCGATCGAGGACAAGCGGTTCTACGAGCACGCGGGCATCGACCCGATCGGTATCGTCAGCGCCGTGTGGGAATACGTATCCGGCGGAAGGGCGCGAATGCGCGGCGCGAGCACGCTGACGCAACAGCTGATCAAGAACACCTTCCTCACCCCCGACCGGGCGCCGACGCGCAAGTTCAAAGAATGGCTGATGTCGATCGCGCTCGAGCGCCGGCTGAAGAAAGACCAGGTGCTCGAGCTGTATCTGAACGACGTCTACCTCGGGCACCGCGGCTCGTTTGCCATCCGCGGTGTGCCGGAGGCCGCGCGCTTGTTCTTCGGCAAGGACATCTCGAACCTGTCGCTGACCGAAGCGGCGACGATTGCGGGAGTCATCCAGTCGCCGCCGCGTCATTCTCCGTTCAACAATCCGGACAAGTCCCGCGACCGGCGCAACGTCGTGCTGGTCGCAATGGCGTCCGCCGGGTTCATCAGCGCCGACGCCTCGGCGCGAGCGGGTCGTGAGCCCCTGCAGGTGGCGACCAGGTCTCTCGAGAACGAAGCCCCCTACTTCGTGGACTACATCAGCCAAGAGCTGCAGGACCGCCACAAGGTCACGGGGGCCGTCGACGTGTACACCACTCTCGACGTGCACCTGCAGAAGATCGCGCAGGACGCCGTGCGCGACGGGCTGGTCCGCATCGACGCGATCCTCGCCCGGCGCAAGCGCCAGCCGGCGCAGGCTGCGCTGGTGGCGATCGACCCACGCACCGGCGACATCCTCGCGCTCATCGGCGGACGCAGCTACAACCAGTCGCAGTACAACCGGGCGACCAGCGCCAACCGACAGCCGGGTTCCGTCTTCAAGCCGTTCGTCTACCTCGCGGCCTTCGAGCAGGCGTATGCCCAGGGCCGCACCGACATCACGGCGGCGACGGTCGTGATGGACGAGCCGACGACGTGGGAGTTCAATTCGCAGACGTGGACCCCTTCGAACTACGACGGCGAGTACGAAGGCCCCATCACGCTTCGCCGCGCGCTGGCGCTGTCGCGGAACATCGCCGCCATCAAGGTGGCGGAGACGACCGGCTACGACGAGGTCGCGGGGCTCTGGCGGCGCGTAGGGGCGGGCACGCCGCCGCGGCCGTATCCATCGATCGCCCTGGGGGTGTTCGAAGCGACGCCGATGCAGGTGGCGAGCGCGTACACGCTGTTCCCCAACTACGGCGCGATCCGCCCGCTGCGCGCGATCCTGCGAATGGTCACCGGCGGCAACGAAGTTCAGATCGAGCATGCGCAGCCGAGGACGGTGGCGAGGCCCGACACGACGTTTCTCGTCATGAACATGATGCGGAGCGTGATCAACGAAGGGACGGGTGCTGGTGCGCGCGCCGCCGGATTCAGTCGTGACGCGGCCGGCAAATCAGGGACGACCAACGACCTGCGCGATGCGTGGTTCATCGGTTTCACGCCCGAGCTGCTCACCGTGGTGTGGGTCGGGCTCGACGACAATCAGCCCCTGGGGCTCAGCGGCACGCAGGCGGCGCTGCCGATCTGGACCACCTTCATGAAACGCGCGCTCTCGGGGCATGCAAACGGGGACTTCCAGACGCCCGAGGGTATTTCGCTGGTGGACATCGACCGCGATACGGGAATGCTCGCCACGGCGCTGTGTCCGCGTATCTTCAAAGAAGCGTTCATCCACGGAACCGAGCCGGCTGAGGTCTGTACGCTCCACATTTTCCGTCCATAATAGAAGAATGTTCACCGTTTCCCGGAGCGCAATAGCTGCGCTTGCATGCATAACCATGTGTTCCAGCGGCTGCCGTAAACCGGCCGCAACCGAGGCCGGCGCTGCCACCACCACCGCAGTCGGAACGACGGCAGCGGCCGATCCCAAGAAACCGGTTCCCGAGACGCTCCCCGACGTCCTCGCCCGCGTGAACGGCGAGTCGATCACGAAGGCCGAGTTCCAACAGCAGATCTCGCAGATGGAGATGGCCGCCGGCCAGCAGGTACCGAAGGAACAGCGCGACGAGATCTACCGGAAGGCGCTCGACCAGTTGATCAACGTGAGGGTACTCAAGCTCGAAGCGAATACGCGGAACCTCGCGGCGGACGACAAGGCCGTCGAGGAGCAGATGCAGAAGATCAGGAGCCAGTTCCCTTCCGAAGAGGAGTACACGAAGGCGCTCTCAGCCCGGGGCATGACGCCGGAGAAACTGCGGAGCATCATGGTCGATGAGTCGCGCATCAACAAGATGATGGAAGTGGAGTCGGCGGGCGCCACGGCGGTGACTGACGCCGAGATCCGCGAGTTCTTCGAGAAGAATCCCGACAAGTTCAAGCAGCCGGAAGCCGTCCGCGCGAGCCACGTGCTCATTCGCGTCCAGCCCGGCGACGAGGCGGCGCAGAAAAAGGCGCGGGCCGAAATCCAGAACGTCCATCGACAGGCGAAGGCGGGG
>JACDCA010000781.1 GCA_013694635.1 Acidobacteriota bacterium
AGACGCCGCGCCAACATGATCGACACCGGCATCTTCGATCATCCGGACGCCTACGACGCCACCTACGAGAACGCTTCGGCCTGGGGAGACAAGCGGTGGGCGACGCCCGGCGCGGTCGTGGACGGCAAGCTCGTCACGACCGACCTCCACACGATCAACATGGGACTCGAGGAGTTCGTCGAACACTCGTACTACGAAGAGTGGGCGGGGGAGGGCCAGCGACAGCGCTTCGCCACCGATCCCGCGGGTAAACCGCTGTCGCCATACCACCCGTGGAACAAGATCACCAAGCCGCGCCCGCAGGGACAGAGCTGGAAGGACAAGTACACCTGGGACACGGCGCCGCGCTGGGACCGGCTCGGTATGGAAGCCGGTTGTTACGCGCGCCTGTGGAATACGGCCGTCGCACAGAAGCTGCCTGCCAATCCCTTCATCGAATCGACCGGGCATTCTCTGCGCGTCCGCGTGCCCAAGGGCGCGCTGCCTGAGATGGAGCTCGAATGGCACGTTCCGGAGGTCTGGAACGCATTCGAGCGCAATCGCGCGCGCGCTCACTGCGTTTCGTTCACCGCGATGGTGGCGATGAACAACTGGCTCGGCGTGATGGAGCACCTGAAGAACGGCAACACGAAGACGAGCACGCCGTTCGAAATCCCGCAGAAAGGGGAGCAGCGGGGGGTGGGGTTCTGGGGCGCGGGACGTGGCTATTTGACCCATCACCTCGTGCTCGACCGCGGTGCCGTCTCGAACTACCAGATCGTGACGCCGTCGACGTGGAACGCGTCGCCGACCGACCGCTGGGGGCAGCCCGGCCCGTACGAGGAAGCGGTCATGAACACGCCGCTGCTCGAGGAGACCAACGACCCCACCGAGTTCCGCGGCATTGACGTGCTCCGCGCGATTCGCAGCTTCGACCCCTGCATGCCGTGCACGACGCACATTCATTCGGACGCGGGCGTGATCACGCGCGAGGTGAACACGTGCGCGTGCGGAGTTGACGACTGAGGAATGCGCACGCTCGTCGGAGCGGTGGGTTACCGCAACCTCAGGGACCACTCGGCGCCATTCGCGATCATCGATCGCCTGTCGTCCGACGACCTCGGCCCTGATGTCGTTGTCGAGGACACGAGCTACAACCCGATCGCCATCGTCCAGTGGCTCGAGGGTGAAACTCCGGAAAACCGATTTGACCGGGTCGTGCTGGTCGCGGCCATCGAGCGGTCTCGAGCCCCCGGCGCGATCACGGCATATCGCTGGGATGGAGTACTCCCTCCGGATGAGCAGGTGCAGCAGGCGGTCGTCGAGGCCGTCACTGGCGTGATCGCGCTCGAGAACACCGTGGTGATCGCGGGGTATTTCCACGTCCTGCCGCTGGCCGTTGCGATCGTCGAAATCGAACCGGTCGATCACGCCTTCGGCGCCGACTTCAGTCCTGTAGTGAGCGCGGCAATCGAGCCCGCTTGTGTGCTGATCCGTCGGCTGGCACGTGACCCCGACGTGTTCGGTACCCTGCCCGTCCGGCCGATGCCGTTCCGACACGCGGTGAGGCTGCAGACCTGAATGTCCGCGGACCCCGAAGAGCCGCCGGACCTGCTGGCGGAGATCGAGCAGCTCATCGACCAGTTGCAGAATCGGCATGGCGACGCCGTGCGCGAGCAGGCCACGCGATTGCTCGAAGATATCGATGCCGTGCATCGTGCAGGGCTGTCGCATCTGATGGACGTGATCCGCGGGATGGGTGGCGATGCGTTCGTCAATCGGCTGATTGGCGACCCTGCCATCCGCATGCTGCTCATGTCGTACGACCTGGTGCCGGTCGATCGCCGGTTGATGGCCGAAGAAGCGCTCGACATGGTCCGCGGCCACCTCCATTCGCACGGCGTTGACGTCGAGATCCTCGAGGTCGTCGGCGGTGTCGTCTATGTGCGTATCCACGGCCTCGGGGCGACGATACTCGACCACGCCGCCGTCGTGCACGATCTCGAGGAAGCGCTCCGGGCGGGCTTCGTCGGATTCCAGGAGCTGGTCACCAAGGCGCGCTCGAATGAGCCGAAGCCGATCCCGATCGGCGGGCTCCGGCGTCCCCACCGGCCGGTGTACCGGGACGTGCTCGATACGGTCGCCCTGGGCGACGGTGAGATGAAGGCTGTCGATCTGGAAGGAACGTCAGTCCTCGTCGTGCGAGCCGGCGAAGGGTATTACGCGGTCGCGAATCGGTGTGGCGACAGCCCGCTGCCGCTGGAGTTCAGCGCTCTTGCCGGATCGCAGCTAACGTGCTCATGGCACGGCTGCCGCTACGATGTGCGTACAGGTTCCAGGCTCGACGGGATGGACGGCCGCCTCCGCGTGTTCCCGGTCCGCGTCGAGGACGACAAGGTTCGCATCGCCGCGGACGTCGAGGCGCTGCCGCGGTGAGCGGATCGAGCTCACGAACGCTGATCGCGGGCTTCGGCAACGTGCTGCGCGGAGATGACGGGTTCGGCGTCGAGGTCGTTCGTCGGCTGCAGGTAGAAGAGAATCAACCGGAGGGCGTCGAGCTGCTGGAGGTTGGAACCGGCGGCATCGCGCTCGCCCAGGCGCTGCTGACGCCGTATGAACGTCTGGTCGTCGTCGACGCGATGAAGCGCGGCGGAAAACCGGGCACCGTCTATGTTCTGCGGGTCGAATCCGTCGACGCATTGCGCTCGGTGGACATGCATATGGCCGTGCCGTCCAAGGCCCTGGGTCTGGCTCAGGCGATCGGGGCGCTCCCGGCGCACGTCTTCATGGTCGGCTGTGAGCCGGGAGAGGTCGACGAACTCGACATGACACTTTCAGCGCCGGTACAGGACGCCGTGGGCTACGCTGTTCAGGAGATCAGGAGACTCCTCGCCGGGGAGGCGCGATGACAGACACGCCGGGCGGCGATCTCGAGCTGCAGGACGAAATCCTGCAAGTCATGTACTGGTTGCGGGGAGAAAAGCTCGCAGACGACGTGTGCGGCCGTGACCTGGAGAGGTTCGTCGGTGCCTCGGAGCTGCGGCTCGATGGCGCTCTCGAGAGATTAGCGCTACTCGGGCTCGTCCGCGCCGTTGCCGCCGGAGGAACACTGCGCTACGCGTTGACGGAAGCAGGCGCGCGCGAAGGCGGACGCCGTTTTGCGGATGAATTCAAGGACCTGACGAAGCCCGGTCACGGCGAATGCGGCGATCCGGACTGCGAGTGCCAGCAGACCGGCAACATCGAAGACTGCCGCCACGCTCGGTAACACCATGCCAACAATTGCCATCGTCGGAAAAGGCGGAAGCGGGAAGACCACTATCGCCGGGACGCTCGCACGGGTGCTGGCGCGCGGCGGACGCGAGGTCTGGGCGATCGACGCGGATTCGACGCCCAACCTCGGAATCACGCTGGGCCTGTCGCGCGAGGCATCGGCGGCCGTCATGCCGATCCCCCGGTCGATTCTTCACGAAGACAAGGATGACGAGGGCAAGCGACGCTTGACCCTGGGAGTCCCGCCGGCAATGGTCGTGGAGCAGTATGCGGCGGCGACCCCTGACGCGGTCCGCCTGCTGTTGATGGGACGTGTGGATCACGCGGGCGCCGGTTGAATGTGCGGTGCCCATGCCGCGGTGCGGCATCTGCTCGGCGGAATGATGCAGGCAGAGCATCCCGTCACGATCGTCGACATGGAAGCGGGCCTCGAACATCTGAGCCGCGGCACCGGACGCCACGTCGATACTCTCCTCGTCGTTCTTGAGCCGTACTACAAAGCGCTTGAAACGGGCCGCCGCGCGGCGGACCTCGGCAGGGAGCTGGGAGTCTCGCAGGTGCTCGCCGTCGCGAACAAGCTGCGCGATGCCGAGGATACGGCCGCCGTCCGCGAGTACGCGCGCGCGAACAACCTGACACTCGCCGGCGAAATTCCGCTCGACGATGAGCTGAGGAAAGGGGACCTCACAGGCCGGGCGCCGATCGACGTTCAGGGGTCGCCGGCTGTCGCGGCGATCGTGAGGCTTGCCGCCGACCTCGTTCCGGGCAACTGACCGAGTGGCGTGCTCACTCCCCTCGCCCCTTCTTTCTGTCGGCACCCTCACGCTCGCCGTCGTGCAGCCGCGACGACGCCCGTGCGCGATCAGGAAATCGGCAATCGAACACTTGCGGTTGAACGCACGGCTCGACGCAACCTGTCGGCTGGCGAGGCGCACACCTACGACGTGGCGATGCGCGCCGGCGAGTATCTCGAGGTAACCGTCGAGCAGCTGGGCATCGACACGGCTGCCCGGGTCCTCGACGCCACGGGTAGCCTGATCCGGGAGTTCGACAGTCCCACAGGGGCTTCGGGTCTAGAACGCATCCGCGTCATTGCGGACACGAACGCCGCCTACCGTCTCGAGATCCGTGCGCTTCAACCGGAGGCGGACTCGGGGGCTTACGAGATTCGCCTCGCCGTGAAGCGGATGGCGACCGACGCGGACCGACGGATCGAGGCTGCCGTCAAGGCCGAAGCGGAGGCCAATCACCTGCGCGTCTCTGCGGAGACGCGGACCGAGAGCCTCAACCGGTACAAGCAGGCGCGCGCGCTCTGGCAGAGTGCCGGGGATCGAGCAGGCGAAGCTTCGACGCTTCGAGGTATGGGCTTCGCCTACGTTCGGTTGAAGGATGATGCCAAGGCGCTCGAGGTGTTCACGGAAGCGCAGCGCCGCTTCCGGGAGCTGCGCGAGCTCCGATCGGAAGCGTATATCTATCTGATCGTTGCGAATATCGAGACGCGGCGGGGGGACCTTCGTCAGGCGCTGGTCACGACCGGCCAATCGCTGCCCCTCTGGCGCTCGGCGAAAGACCGGGAGCAGGAGGCCTTCACGCTGGCCGCGCTCGGCACCCTGCACGCCCGGCTCGGTGACGCGGCGCGGATGAAGCGATGGCATCGAGACGCTGTGCGGGTCGCCCGATCCACGCGCCGTCCGGCGCTGGCCGCCGCCATGTTCCAGAGTGAAGGTGGGGCGGCCGAGATCCTCGGCGATCGCAAGTACGCGCTCGCCGCCTACCAGTCCGCGCTTCAGTTGTGGAGAGAGGCGGGGAACAACCGCGGAGAGGCCGCCGCGCGGACACGCATCGCGGAGCTCGAGAAGACCGCGGCGTCGTCAGGCCCGGCCGGGTGAGCGCGCGACCAGGTGTCATCATTTACAAGCGGCGCCACTACCACGGGGCATGTCCCTGGTCAGACTCCGCGGGCACTTCGGGGCTCGTCGTCCCGATTTGACACAGCATATTCAAGTAATATATTAAATAGTTGATAGTTATGCAGCGTGACCTCAAAGATCGCTTGTACGAGCAGTTTGCGCGCATCGGCAAGGCGCTGGCGAATCCTCACCGAATCGAGATCCTTGAACTGCTCGCGCAGAGCGACCGCACCGTCGAGTCACTGGCGAGCGAAATTGGGCTGTCTCTCGCGAATGCCTCTCAGCACCTCAAGACGTTGCGCCAGGCGGCGCTGGTTGAGAGTCGAAAAGACGGCCTTCACGTGCATTATCGGCTCGCCGACCCCGGGGTCTTCGACCTGTGCGCTGTGATTCGCGCCGTCGCCGAGCGCCGGCTCGCCGACTTCGAGCGCCTGGTGCAGCAACACTTCGGCGAGCGATCGGATCTGCAGCCGGTGGCGATGCGCGATCTGCTCGACCGGGCGAAAGCGGACGACGTCGTAATTCTGGACGTGCGGCCGGCGCGCGAATTCGAGGCGGGTCATATTGCAGGGGCGATTTCGATGCCGATCGACGACCTTCAGGCGCGACTTCGATTGCTCCCGACTGACAGAGAGTACGTCGCGTATTGCCGGGGTCCGTATTGCGTCTACGCGGACCGGGCGGTGGAGCTCCTTCACAGGAGCCGCCGCCACGCACGGCGGTTGTTCGAGGGGTTCCCCGAATGGCGCGCGGCAGGCTTCCCCGTCGCCCGTGGACCCGAGGCGTCCGCTTCGAAAATCACGCGGAGTTCGCGGCGGGCCGGGAGCCCACGCCAGCGACGCGCCCGGACCTGAGCAGGGCAGGACGCCGCAAGTGACGAGCGCTCTCATCACCGGCGCGGAAAAGGGACGGCCGGCGATCCGTCTCGGGATACGAGAGAACATCGTTCAGTTCTCCCTCCTGGTTATCGTCAACGCGTTCGTTGGGGCAATGGTCGGGATGGAGCGCAGCATTCTGCCCCTGCTGGCGGCGCAGCAATTCCATCTCGCCGCAACCACTGCCATCCTGTCGTTCATCGTTGTCTTCGGCGTCGCAAAGGCGCTCGCGAACTACGCGGCTGGGCGATTGGCGGACGCCGTCGGCCGCCGACCGATCCTCATCACTGGATGGGTTCTCGCCATTCCGGTCCCCTTCATGCTGATGTGGGCTCCAAGCTGGATCTGGGTGCTTGTCGCGAATGCGTTTCTCGGCGTCAGCCAGGGCTTCACGTGGTCCATGACAGTGATCATGAAGGTGGATCTCGCGGGACAGGAGCGTCGTGGTCTCGCGATGGGTCTCAACGAATTCGCCGGTTACCTGGCGCTCGCCGGCGCGGCTGTTGCGACGGGATGGATCGCCGCGCGCCATGGACTCGGTCCGGAGCCGTTTTATCTGGGAATGCTCTTTGTCGCCGGCGGCCTGCTCATTTCCATATTGTTCGTTCGTGAAACGCAAGGGCACGTAGCCGTCGAGTCTCACCAAAGCAAAGGAACCTCCGAACTACCGACATCGCGCGAAGTGTTCTGGCGCACGACTGTCGCAGACCGCAATCTGTCGAGCATCACCCAGGCCGGACTCGTCAACAATCTGAACGATGGCATGGCCTGGGGCCTTTTTCCCTTGTTGTTCGCCGCCGCGCAGCTCTCGCTCGAGCGAATCGCTGTGCTCGCTGCTTTGTATCCTGCGATCTGGGGTGTTGCGCAGCTCGGCACAGGCGCGCTGTCGGATCGCATCGGTCGGAAGTGGCTGATCGCGGCCGGAATGTGGACGCAGGCCGGAGGAATCGCGATGGTAGCCGCCGGCAATGCGTTCGGGGTTTTTGTGGCTGGCGCTGTTCTGTTGGGCGTCGGCACTGCGATGGTGTACCCGACGCTTCTCGCCGGGATCGGCGACGTGGCCTCACCCTCATGGCGTGCATCAGCGATAGGCGTGTATCGGTTCTGGCGTGATCTGGGCTACGCGATCGGAGCCATCGTCGCTGGAATCACCGCCGACCTGTTTGGTATGGGCGGCGCCGTATGGGTGGTCGCGGCGATTACCTTTGCGTCAGGCCTCGTCGTGGCGGTTCGGATGACAGAAACGCTCGCCGATTTGGATCATCGCCCCTCCTTAATGTGAACTTGAGAAACGGAGAAGCAGATGCGACGGAGTGCGACGTGTACGGGAATCATTGTTCTGGCAGCGGCTGTGAATGGAATCTTCGGGCAGCAGCACGTCGCTGAACAGCACGCGCTGACATTGCCCTCAGAAATCACGTGGGGGCCGGCGCCTGCCTCCGTGCCCTCCGGCGCGCAAGCTGCCATGTTGGAAGGCAATCCGGCGAAGGAAGGGCCGTTCACGATGCGGCTCAAGTTGCCGGACGGTTATCGGCTGCCACCGCATTATCATCCTGCCGTGGAACACGTGACAGTCCTGCAGGGCACGTTCGTGCTCGGCGTCGGTGAAAAGCTGAACACCTCCACCGAGAAACCGCTTGGCGCTGGGTCGTTTGCATTCATGCCGGCCGGCATGCGGCACTTTGCCCGTGCGCAAGGTGAGACCATCATTCAACTCCACGGGGTGGGCCCTTGGGGGATCACCTACGTCAACGCGTCTGACGATCCTCGCGGGCCGCGGCGTCGTCAGGCCTCTTCCGGTGAGCGCGCGACCAGGCTGTCTGCGAGGAGGTTGCAGCCGAGAACGGTCAGCGTGATCGCGACTCCCGGAAAGAGGGAAACCCACCAGCCTTCGCGAACCATGTACTGAGCGGACCCGAGCAAGGTCCCCCAACTCATGACGCGGGGATCGCCCAGACCGAG
>JACDCA010000009.1 GCA_013694635.1 Acidobacteriota bacterium
CCGCCGGCGACCTTGCGGTCGGCGTCCTGCGCCGCGACGGTACAGACCGCGAACGCGAGCGAAGCCGCGATTGCAATACCCTTCATTGGATGCATAGTGCGTTTCTCTCCTTGAATCGCCGAATATAACACGGGGCCACGTGCTGACCTGCGACGCGCGTGCCCACAGGAGATCAGGAGGTCCAACAGGAGATCAAGAGATCAGGAGTAACCATTTCTTGAAGACACAAAACCAAAGGAGCTCCTGATCTCCTGATCTACTCAGAAAATACGCGCAGCACGTAGTACGCGATTTCGAGGATCTGGTGCCTTCCGCTTCAGAATCGCCACTTTCGTCTCGAGATCCGGCGGCTGGATGTCGGCAATCAGCCCCCACTCGAGCCGCCTCGCCGAGCCGCGGCGAATTCCGTCCGCGCCGGGTCACCGATGCGAGCAGCAGCGGAATCAATCCGGCGCCGGTCCGCACCGCGTAATCGACCCAAATACGCTTGTCAACCAGCCGCGTCTGGAGTTTGCCCAGCCGGTCCTGGGCAGCAGGGATGCTGACGCCCGAACCCGCTTCGAGCGCAGCCGCCGCACGTTCAGCGAGGTCCCTGGCTTCCGGGTCCGAGAGATTCAGAACGAGCGCCTGCTCTGCGTGGTCAGCCGCGGCTGCGTAATCCCCGACCTCCAGGGCGGCGCGCGCGTCCTGAATCCGCTGACGAACTTCCGTTGTACGACGGCGCTCGAGCGCTTCACGGTCCGTACCTCGACGTGGCGCCTCCACGACCGGCCCCGCACGGAGCGTCGATGTGATTTCCGTGAGGGCGCGCGTCTCGGCCTCAAAAGACGAAGCGGATGTCAACCGGACGCGGCAGCTCTCGAGGTCGCGCTGCATGGCAGTGACATCCTGATACCGGCGCGCGGGTCTCGTTTCGAGCGCCATGACGATGTTGACGACGTGCTCGTCCAGCTCGGGGCAGACACGATTCAGTGCCGGTGGACCTTCTCGGATCTGGGCGGCGACCGCTTCTGGTGTTGCCCCGGCGAATGCCCGTTCGTAGCTCAGAAACTCGTAGCAGACTGCGCCCACGGCAAAGATGTCGCTGCGGTGATCCGCCTGCTGCAGCGCGAGTTGCTCTGGGGACATGTAATTCAGCGAACCGGGCGCCGCGAAGTTTTTTCTCTTCTGAAACTCACGGGCCCGCCTGTAAGAACCAACAGTCTCCGTCTCCTGATCTCCTGTGAGAACTCAGCGGCGCAGGAAGCGCCCGCCGCTCATTTCGAGGGAGTCGGGGTGGCCGCCGACCGCGCCGAGCGTGAAGTTGACGAGCGGAGAACCGCGCCATGTTGCCGACCATCGCGCGCGGAAGGTGTTGTAATGCCAGTGCTCGAGCGCGCCGGCAAAGGTGCCGTGCTTGATGCGGAGGGTGTTCCCATCCGCGGTGACCTCGATGTCTCCCCGGAGCGCGTCCGAGTAGGTGCCGGCAAACGCATTCAGCGGCACGGACGGCGACGTACCCGCCACCCGCTGCGATTCGATCCGCTTCGCTCCCTGCGCATTCCGCTGCTGATTCTCCCCGTACAGCTTCTGCAGTTCGGCGCTCCAGTCGAGGCCTGGCTTCCCCGCCGCGCGGTCGAAGACTGAATACATCAGCGCGTGCCGCACTTCCGCGTGATCGAGGTTGCCGAGCACGAACACGCCGAGCTTCTCGTCGCGGATCAATCCGGCGATGGCGACCATCCCGTCGATGCTTCCAGTGTGAAAGTCGACCGCGCGGCCATGGTAGTCCTGCTGGAACCATCCGAGGGCGTAGGTCATCCAGTGCGGCTTCACGAGCCGGGTGGTGGGGTACATCGTGTCTGGAACGACCGTCTGCGGCCGGAACAGTTCCGCTGCCGTGCGCTCGGACAGCAGCCGCTTGCCTGACACCACGCCGCCGTCGAGCAGGAACTGCAGCCATTTCGCCATGTCATGAACGCTCGACCACACCGATCCGGCCGGTGCGACCGAATCCACGGCCATGTTCTCGATCACCTTCACCACGCCGTCGATTTCGTAGTGTGGGGCCGCGACGTTCGCCCCTTGCGGCACCAGCGAGAGCGTCGCAACACTTCCTCCCATGCCGATCGGCTCGAAGATCCGCGTGCGGATCATCTCGGTCCAGGGACGTCCGCTCACCGCCTCGATCACCTGCCCCGCCACCGCGTACATGACGTTCTGGTAAATGAAGCGCGATCGGAGCGAATACGCCGGCTCGAGCAGACTCACGCGCTGGAGAATCTGTGACGTCGAGTTGTTCTGGCCGTACCAGAGAAAATCGGCATTGCCGAGTCCGCCGCGATGCGTGAGCAGGTCGCGAACCGTCAGCTCCCGCGTGACCGCGGGATCCTTGAGTTGAAAGGATGGAAGGTGCTTGAGGACCGGATCGTCCCACGCCAGCTTCTTCTCGTCCACCAGCATGCCGACCAGCGCGGCGGTCATCGCCTTGGTCGTCGAGCCGACGGCAAAGAGCGTGTGCTCGTCAACCGCTTCGGTCCGCCCGAGCTCGCGGACGCCGTAGCCCTTCGACAGCACCACCTTGCCATCGAGCAGGACGGCGACGGCGAGACCGGGCACCTTCCAGTCCTTCGCGCTCTTCGCCGCGTAGGCATCGAGACCGGCGAATCGGTCCTGCCGCGCCGCGGCGGACACAGACAGGCATACTCCAACAGCAAGAAGCACCAACGATCGCGCCGTCTTCACGTCATCTCCTCTCACCAACCCAGTTGCCCTGTATCAGAACACGTCCAGGTCTTTCGCGATCACGACTTTCCCGGTATAGCCCCCCGCGCGAATGCCGTCGAGCAGTTCCGCGTCCGTGCCCCCCAGGCGCAGCACATGGTGCAGAACGAGCAGGCTCGGCTGGATGCGGGCGGCCATCCGCCCGAGCTCCACGTTCGAGGTATGCGCCGCGCGCATGTAATCCGGCCAGCGCTCTCCTCCTGGACGATTCTCGGGCTTCAGGCGGCTTTCGATATACACCTCGTGGATGAGCACGTCCGTCCCCTTCGCGGCAGCGACCAGCGATTCGGACGGCGCGGCATCGCCGGAGATGGTAATCGATCGTCCCGGCGAATCGAATCGATAGCCGAACGCATGCTTCCACTCCGCGTGTCGCACCGGCACCGCGGTGACCCGGATGCCACCCTCGTCGAAGATCAGCCCTCCGTCAATTTCGCGCGGGTCAACCGCGAGCCACTGGCGCGTTTCGCGCTCGAGTCCATTGATTCGCAGGTCGATATCTTCACGCCATGCATCGAGCAGCCTCGCCGTCATTCGTTTCAGACCGGGCGGCCCGAATACGACCAGTGGCGAGCGGCGCCCCATGATCCACGTGGTGAACACCAGATCCGGGTAGCCGAGCGTGTGATCGGAGTGGAGGTGCGTCAGGAAGGTTGCCTCGACCTCCTTGATTCGTGGAAAGCCGGCGGCGGCGAGCTGCCGCGTCACCCCCGCCCCGGCATCCACCAGAAAAACCCTCGTGCCCAGGATGATGGCCGTCGCGGGTCCGAACGCCTGGGGGTCCGGCACGGGAGATCCGGTGCCCAGCATCACCACACGAATGGAGTCGTGGGCCTGGCCGGGGGACGCAGGCCTGAAGGCCTGGACGGGGGGACCAGCAGGCGTGAAGGCCTGGACTACGGGACCAACAGGCCTGACTTGGACTACGGCGGTCGTCACACCGATCGTCACTAGAAAGAAGACCGGGCGGAGCACGGGCATGGCCACCGAGATTACACTCAGCCCATGGTGAAACGCCTGTTGTTTTCGCTGACGCTGGTCCTTGCCGCGCAACCGGTTCTGGATGCGTGCACGACCTTCTGCGTCCGCGCGGGCATCGAGGTCCTGTTCGGCCGCAATTACGACTTCGAGATCGGCGACGGCA
>JACDCA010000036.1 GCA_013694635.1 Acidobacteriota bacterium
TTTCTGTACCGCTCGAGGAAAGACGGTCGACTTGCCGGGCGCGTCATCCATCGTTGATGACCGGGCCGCCCCGGCGGCAGGTTCTGACGACCTTCCACCGGTGTCCCTGTCGTACGAACAATCGCGACCCGCCGCATCCAGGAGATGGTCCCGCCCACTCGCGATCGGTGGGCTGATAACCGGCGGACTGCTTCTGACGTTCATCGCGACCGGCCCATGGTTCCGCTCGACCGACGAGGTTGAATCGCCATCAGCAAGCCCAAGCGTGTCACCGGGGAGCCCGGCGACGCCGGCAGCGTCACCGCCCGCCGCGCGCCCCGATGCGCCCGAAGAGACCAGAAGCAATAGAGATGGCCCAGTCGGTGTAGGACCAAAGGCCGGCGTTACGGCCGCGACGCCGCCCAGCGGCCAGCCGGTCAGGGAAGCGAACTCCTTACCGACCGCGGCAACGGAGGGCGGGACCACGGCAGCGTCCGTACCGCAGCCGCCGTTGGTGGCCGCCGCGCAACTCTGCAGCGATCTCTCAACCGGCGGAAGCGACTGGCAGTGCGTTCCCCCAGGCCTTCCAGTCGGTCCGGGCACGCTCTTCTTCTACACGCGGATAAAATCTCCTGCGGTTACAACCGTGCAACATCGATGGTATCGCGGCGACCGGGTGCGCCAGGTGATCGAGCTTCCCATTCGCGCCAATACCACAGGCGGCTACCGCACGTATAGTCGCAACACCATTGGCGATCAGGGAGCGGGTGAGTGGAGGGTCGAGCTCAGAGCCAGGGACGGCGTCTTGCTGCACGAAGAACGCTTCGTTGTTCGCTGATCGCTTCGAATCCGATCGATCTTTGGTTATACCAGCGCTGTCAGGCACTCGTCGACTCACCGCGGCACTTGGAACCGCTCCGCACATCGCGTGCACCATTGCCGCGTCAGGGATGGATCAAGCGTATGCCCGTAGCGGTAGGCCGCTTGTCCCGTTTCTTCTGTCTTCCACGCCCCTCGGACTCCCTATCGCCTCGAGCAACGCGTCAGGCGTGGCCGCTTTCGTTTTGCGGGGCATGGGCACTCCTCATGGTACGCCCCACACACAGAATTCCTGACAGGCTCTCGGCTTTCGGAAAATCGACACTCGGCCGCATCGTCCGAGGTACATCCTCGGCTGAGAAGGCCGATGCTCTATACAACTGAGCTAGGCGCACAAAAAAACCAGATACTGAACTGAACTACAAACTGAGCTCACCATTCAGCCTTCAGCCTTCAGCGTTCAGCCTGCAAGCGTCACCTGCGCGCGGCTTCGACGAGCGCCCGCGCCTTGTCAATCTCTAGCCCCCGGTCGAATTCGAGTTCGACCGGCGACTTCCCCAGTATGAACCACGCGGCTGACGTCTTTCCGTTCTGCAGGTCGAACGCGACCGACGAGATGACCGAACCTCCCGGGCCGTCCTGGACGGTGCCTTTGAGTGTCTTCACGAGTTCGATGAACTCTTCCCGCGTGTCGGACGTCGAGTTCACCAGGCGGATGGCGGGGCTCCCGGATTTTGCGTAGGTGCAGCGATCGTCCCCCGCCTGCGCCGTGCGGCCGACACCGACCGCGGCACTCACCTCCTCGGCGGTAAGACGCCCGCAGAGTTCCTTGCCGGTGAGTTCCTGCGCGGCAACGATCACCATGAGTACAAACGCGCATACCATGACTGCGGCAACAAACCGAGCATTCGCTTCGATCAGAATAGCCATGCGCCCTATTGTCTCCCGGAGATCGACGGTTTTACTTCTGCAATTCCTTGACGAGCGTTGCGTCGAACTGCACCTGCACGCTCGGTCCGCCGGCGCCACTGTCGTCGATCGCGAGCCTCCCTGCCACCTGCGTCGGTAAATCCGTTGTCAATTTCGCCGCGGTGAGCGCGGCGGTCCCTGAATACTGGATCTTCTGCCCATCCGCCACGAACCAGTAGTGCAGTCTCGGGCCCGCATCGAAGTCGACTGTCATGCCTTCGCTGATGCCGCCGTCGGAGCACATCATGCTCTGACAGGCCTTCAACGCGGCACTCACATCGGCGGTCGAGAGGATCAAACGGCGGATCTTGTCAGGGCCGCCGATCTGAGGGCCCTTCATCAGATACGCGTGCGTGAACGTCACGGTCACCGGCTTGGTCTTCGTTTTGTACGTCGCTGTTCCCTTCGCCGCATCCGCGGCGAGCGACGCCACGATGAGGCTGAGAGCAGCGGTGAGAGCGGCCGGCCACCTGGCAGCGTTACGAGTCATCAGCAGTCCTCCTCGGGTGATGTGTGCGTTCGAGCGGCGGAGAGGGATTCTATATCAGACGGACAAACATCCAACAGCCGGAACCCACACGCTCGACGTTCGAACTCTCCGCAAACCTGGACCACACCTGGCAGGGCGACGGTGCATCATTGGTGCATACGGGACGTCACTGCACGAACCCTCGCGTCGCGGCGCAAGGTCGGCCTGCTCAGGGTCCCGGGCCGTCTTTACACAATTTGCAAGACGGACAGTAG
>JACDCA010000093.1 GCA_013694635.1 Acidobacteriota bacterium
CCGCCGGCCGCAAGGGCAGGGAAGTTGAAGACGATCCCCGCATTCGGCCGAAGCGTCGCTTCCTCCCACGTCCATCCATCCAGGTTCATGACCGCCAGCTCACCGGCCATGATCCCGCCGCCCGGCGCCACGCCAACCGTGGTGATGCCGTTCGCCCGTGCAACCGGGATCGCCGCGCTTTCCGCGTGATAGGCCACGCGCGTCCGCAGATGCTGATTCCAGTCGTGCATTTCGTTGATGTCGTCATATCCGCGCACCCCCGGCTCGCCAATGCCGAGTGTCGTCCGCGCGTTGATGAAACCCGGATAGACTTGGCCGCCCGCTGCGTCGATCGTCTTCGCTCCCTGCGGCACCTGCGCGTTCGCGCCGAATGCCTCGATCCTGTTGCCCCGGATCACGATGGTCCCGCGCTCGATGGTGGCTGAAGTGACGGGATGAATGGTCGCGTTAACGATGGCGAGAACGGGACCAGAGGCGGCCTGCCGCCCCGTAGCTGCGGGCGTCGGTGGGTTACCCACGCCCGCAGCGAAGGCGGGCGGCGCACTCGAGGTTTTTTCGTCTCCATTGTCCTGCTGTGGTGACGTCGTCGTCGGGCGGCTGCCACGCTCGGCGGCCAGCAGCTCCATCTTCTCTTTCTTCAACTCAGACAGGCGCCGGTCTTCGTTCTTACGGTCGTAGTACTGGGTGCCGTCGATGTAGACGCGATCGACGATCGCGTACGAACTGAGCGGGTGGTGCGTCCAGACCGCGACATCGGCGTCCTTCCCGGCTTCGAGCGACCCGACGCGGTTGTCGATGCGGAGCTGCTTTGCGGGATTGATCGTCACCAGGGCGAATGCTTCGTCCTCGGTGAGGCCGCCCCACTTGATGGATTTGGCGGCTTCCGTATTCAGCCGGCGCGCGTGCTCGGCGCTGTCGGAATTGATCGATACCAGCACACCCTTGCGAACCATGATCGCGGCGTTGTGCGGAATCGCATCGTCGGCCTCGATCTTGTAGCCCCACCAGTCGGAAAACGTCGACGCCCCGGCGCCGTGCGCGGCGATCTCCTTGGCGACCTTGTAGCCCTCGAGGACGTGCTGGAACGTCGCGATCTTGAAGCCCATTTCCTCCGCGAGCCGGATCAGCATCAGGATTTCGTCGGCACGATAGGTGTGCGCATGCACGAGCCGCCTACCGTCGAGGATTTCGACCAGCGCCTCGAGCTGGAGGTCCCGGCGTGGCGGCAACGCATCCGGGCTCGTCGCCTTCGGTTTCTCGTAGTCCTTCCAGGCCTTCTGGTACGCCCTCGCCCGTGTGAACGCGTCCCGGATCACGTACTCGACCCCCTGGCGGGTGAGGGGGTAGCGGCGCGGCCCTGTCAGTTGCCCCTGGCGCAGGTCTTTCGGGTTCTCGCCGAGCGCGAACTTGATGCCCGGCATGGCGCCTTCGAAGACCAAATCCGAGGCGCGCTTTACGCCCCAGCGCAGTTTGATGACCGCGTTCTTGCCCCCGATCGGGTTGGCGCTGCCGTGGAGGATGTTCGCGGTCGTCAGGCCGCCGGCGAGATCGCGATAGATGCTGAGGTCGGTGGGATCGAGGACGTCGTGCATCCCCGTCATCGAGCTGACGGTCGTGCCTCCCTCGTTGATGGAGTCGTTGGCAATGTGCGAGTGCGCATCGATGATCCCGGGGGAGACGAAACGTCCGGTGACGTCGACGACTTCCGCGCCCGCCGGGACGTTCGTGTCAGGCCCGCCGACGGCCGCGATCTTCGCGTCGCGCATGACGACGATGCCGTTGGGGATCGTGCCGCGGGTGACGGTGAGTACCGTCGCCCCCTTCAGCGCGATCACTCGCGGTCCGCGGCTCTGCGCCTGCCCTTCGATGCGCGTCGTTCCCGGCAGGAGGATCGCGACCGCAAGCGCAAGCGTGGATAGACCAATCAATCGGCGTCTCACGACAACCTCCTAAAAGGCGGGGTCAGTCTTGTTTTTTGCGCGTTTGTCCGTCTCAGGTGACAGCTTGCTTCTGTCCCGGCAAGGAGAAAGACGCGCAAAACAAATCTGACCCCGGGGAACTCTATCGCGAGCCGGCGGTCGTTGTGATCGGCTTTTCGCCCCACACGTACCGGTTGAACCACTCCCAGTTGTGCTCCATCGCGGCCCGGGCGGCTTTCGGCTTGTTCAATCCGTGATTGAACCCCTTATAGATGATCAACTTCACCGGCACCCCCACGTCCTTCAGCCCCTGGTAAAGCTCGTACGCGTTCGGCGTCGGCACTCGCGTATCGAATTCGCCGTGCTGGATCAGAGTTGGCGTCTTCGCCTGCTTGATGGTCGTCATCGGCGACGTCTTGGCGTAGATCTCCGGA
>JACDCA010000098.1 GCA_013694635.1 Acidobacteriota bacterium
GTGCAACACAGTGCAACAGTTCTGCGTGCCACGTGGCAACACGGTGCAACACAGGCGCGTGCAGCATTGGGCGGTGATGACAGCGTCGACGATGCCGAACTCGTTCGCAGGGCTCAGGGCGGCAGACGGGAGGCGTTCGACGTCCTGGTGTGCCGGCATCAACGCAACGTCTATCAGTTGTGCTACCGGTTTGTCGGTAATCACGAAGATGCCGCGGACCTTGCGCAGGACGTGTTCGTCAGGGCGTACCGGGCCATTCACGGTTTCAAGGGGCAGTCGGCGGTCGGCACCTGGCTCTATCGCATCGGCGTCAACGTCTGCCTCAATCGCAAGGCGCTCAAGACGCCGCGCTTCGAGACCCTCTCAAAGGTCGACGCCGTGGAGCCTGTCGCCGCGGGCGAGCATGCCGATGCGGCGCTGGTTCGCGAGGAGCGTGCGGCCCGTGTGCGCGCGGCGATCGCGCGATTGCCGCCGAAGCAACGGGCGGCTCTGATCCTGCGAACGTATCGCGATCTGCCACACGAGGAGATCGCGCGGATACTGGGTAGCTCCGCGGGCGCCGTCAAGACGAATTTCTTTCACGCGCTCGCGAACCTGAAGAAGCTGTTGACGGAGAGGTAATGCCGCACCTGGAAGAAACAGAGTTCGTGGATCTGCTCGATGGCGCACTCGCGCCATCGCGGGTGGGCCATGTCGCCGGGTGCCCCCAGTGCACGGCGCAGCTCGATACGCTGCGCGACACGCTCGCGTGCGTTGAAACGAATGCGGCAGACGAGCCCTCGCCCCTGTTCTGGGACGCGTTCCCATCGCGTGTGTCCGCGGCCATCGACCAGCAGCCGGCGACGTCGTGGCTTTCGCGACCGGTGTTCGCGGCGCTCGCGTGCGCGGCGGCGCTTCTGATTGTCATCGGCGTCGCTGCATTCTGGCAGTCGGGACCCGTCAGTCTGGACGTGTCGCTCGGCGTCCTTCGGCCAACCGCTGCGGATGGCACCGTCGCTCCCGACGACGACGTCGAGCAGGACGCGGCCTGGGCGGTCGTGCGTGTGGCCGCTGACGATCTCGACTACGACGAGGCCCTGGAGGCGGGGATTTCCGCCGGGCCGGGGGCGGCGGAACGGGCAGCGATGGAGCTGTCCGCCGACGAGCGGGCGGAGCTCGTCCGCCTGATCGAACGTGAGATGAAGCGCAGCGGCGCGTGAGACAACCGATGTTGCACACCATTCTTCTCGTGACACTCGTCATGGCAGCCCCCGTCGAAGCCTCGCCCCCGGAACCATCCCCGGTGCAGGGCGAACAGGCGCCAGCTCGTGGCCGCGCCGCACGCGCGGCCGCCGACGGGCTGTCCCCCCTCGAAGTCGTCAACATGCTCGACGCTTACGCGACGCTCCAGGCACAGAACGCCCTGCAACTGACCGACGCCCAATACGGGCAGTTCGTGACCAGGCTGAAGCGGCTGCACCAGGCCCGCCGTCAGGCGCAACAGGAACGCCATCGCCTGATTCAGCAGTTGCGCCGCGCCACTGGTCCCCAGGCAGCTGAGATCGACGAAAACGCCATCCGCGCCAGCCTCAAGGCGCTGCGCGATCTCGACGAGCGTGCGGCCCGGGACGTCCGCCAGGCGCACGACGCGCTTGATGAGCTGCTCGATGCACGGCAACAGGCCCGCTTCCGCATTTTCGAAGAGACCCTCGAGCGCCGGAAGCTCGACCTCCTGATGCGGGCGCGACAAGGAGCGGCGGCTCCCCGGCGATAGCTGGTAAAATCGACCCATGCGCGTGCTCATCGGCCTCACCCTCGGAACGATGTTGCTGGCGGGGCAGACCGCGCCCCAGCAGGGCATGACGAAAGTCCACGGCGATCGCTTCCAGACGAAGCTCGCGCGGATTGTGACGACCGGTAATGCGCCGCGCGCCAAGACGGCGCGCGCGCAGTCCACAGTCGTCACCGACCTGGAGGTGAATTCCTACCTGCGTTTTCACGCGCAGGAACAAATCCCCGTCGGCATCGTCGATCCGACGCTGAACGCGCTCGGCGCCGGCCGGGTCGGGGGACGCGCCATCGTCGATCTGGACGCCGTGCGTAAACAGAAGCAGCGGGGATGGCTCGATCCCATGGGCTACCTGACCGGCCGGCTGCCGATCACGGCCCGCGGCACGCTGACGACGCAGAATGGTATGGGACGCTTCGTGCTCGAGTCGGCGGAGATTTCCGGCGTCGCGATCCCGAAGACCTTCGTCCAGGAGCTGCTCAGCTTCTACTCGCGGACTGCCGAAGATCCTGACGGCATCAACATGGACGATCCGTTCAAACTGCCGTCGCGCATCAACGAGATCAGGGTCGCGACCGGTACCGCCACGATCCTGCAGTAGGTCGTCCGGTCCGGCTGTTCGTGACCGACCGCGATTATCTCCAGACGCCGCTCCAGTACCTGAAAGGCGTCGGCCCGCGGCGGGC
>JACDCA010000108.1 GCA_013694635.1 Acidobacteriota bacterium
CCGGTGTGGGCCGGTGATTCGGTCTTCTTCCTGTCTGACCGTGACGGCGTTTCGAACGTCTGGTCCTACGAGCCGAAGGCGAAAAAGCTCACCCAGGTCACCAAGTTCACCGACTTCGACGTGAAGACGCTGAGCCGCAGATACCCCCGCCTTCATCGACGGCGGTTCGATGATCGCTCCGCGCGGCGGGTTCTTCACGCGCGACGGGAAATGGGCGGTCGAGAACGAAGGAGTCAGCCCCGACATCGACGTCGAGAACTGGCCCAAAGAGGTCATCGCCGGGCGGGATCCGCAGCTCGAGCGTGCGGTTGAGGAAGCACTTCGTATACTGAAAGCAAACCCCGTCAATCGAATGACGACCGAACCACCCTCTCCCACCTGGGGGAAGCGCAAAGGCGGTGGGCTATGAGAACGCAGAGGACCCGCTTGTTCCTGTCAGCGGCCGCGCTCACACTTATGACCGTCGTCAACGCTCAGCAACCCGCCCCGCCGCCCGACGCGAAGAAGGTGCCGCGCGAGACGAAGATCCACGGCTACACGCTGAAGGATGACTACTTCTGGCTCCGCGACAAGGCGAACGCGGACGTCACCACATACCTCGAGGCTGAAAACGCCTACACCGACGCGGTCATGCAGCCGCGGAAGGCCCTCGAGGACTCGCTCTACAAGGAAATGTTGGGCCGCATCAAGCAGACCGACCTCAGCGTGCCGGCGCGCAACGGCGCCTACTGGTACTACTCGCGGACGGAGGAAGGGAAGCAGTACCCCTACATGTGCCGTCGCAAGGGGACGATGGAAGGGCCGGAGGAGATCCTGCTGGATCTCAACCAGCTTGCCGAAGGGCATAAGTTTCTCAGTCTCGGCGGGTATGCGGTCAGCGACGATGCCAACTGGCTCGCGTTTTCGACGGATACCACCGGGTACCGGCAGTACACCCTTCGCGTGAAGGACCTCCGCACGGGGGCGCTGTCATCCGAGAGCATCGAGCGCGTCGGCTCCATCGTCTGGGCCAACGACAACAAGACGCTGTTCTTTACGACCGAGGACGCCGTCACCAAGCGATCCGACAAGGTCTGGCGGCACGTTGTCGGGAGCGACACGAACGACCTGGCGCTCGAGGAAAAGAGCGAAGTGTTCGATGTCGGCGTCGGCCGCTCGCTCGACAGGAAGGTCATCTTCGTCGGGGCGTACGCGAAGACGTCGCGAGAGTTCCGCTATCTGCCGGCAGACAATCCGACCGGGACGTTCAAAGTCGTCGTGCCGCGCGAAGACGGCCATGAGTACGACGTCGATCACTACGAGGGGCAGTTCTACATTACGACCAACAAAGGCGCCAAGAACTTCAAGGTCGTGACCGCGCCGATGAGCGATCCGTCAGAAAAGAACTGGACGCCTTTCATCCCGCACACGCCGACCATCAAGGTGGAAGGGCTCTCCTTCTTCAAGAACCATCTCGTGGTCTCGGAGCGCGAAGGGGGGCTCCACTACCTTCGTGTGATCGATATGAGGGCGAAGAAGTCTCATCGCATCGCCACCGACGAATCGGATTATGCGATGGGTCTTGGGGCGAATCCCGAATTCGATACGGCGTCGATCCGGTACTCGTACCAGTCGATGGTGACGCCGTCTTCGGTCTACGAGTACGACCTGACCACGAAGGAGCGCAAACTCCTGAAGCGGCAGGACGTCCTCGGCGGGTACGACCCGGCGTACTACGAGGCGAAGCGCGTGTGGGCCCCGGCACGGGACGGCAAGCAGGTGCCGATTTCGGTGGTTTACAAGAAGGGCACGAAACTGGATGGCACCGCACCGATGCTGCTCTATGCCTACGGGTCGTACGGCGCGTCGATGGCGCCCACGTTCTCGTCGGCGCGATTGAGCCTGCTCGATCGCGGGGCCGTGTACGCAATCACGTACATCCGCGGCGGGGGAGAGCTCGGCGAAGAATGGCGCGAGCAGGGGCGGATGATGCAGAAATTGAATACGTTCAACGATTTCATCGACAGCGCCGACTACCTGGTCAAGAGCAAGTACACCGCCGTCGACCGCCTCGTGATTCAGGGGGGGAGTGCCGGCGGGCTGCTGATGGGCGCGGTGTCGAACATGCGTCCAGACCTCTTCAAGGCGGTCGTTGCCCAGGTCCCGTTCGTGGACGTGATCAATACGATGCTCGACGCCACGCTGCCGCTCACGACGAGTGAGTACATCGAGTGGGGCAATCCGAACGAACGGGAAGCCTTCGGCTACATGATGAGGTATTCCCCGTACGACAACATCAAGGCACAAAAGTACCCGGCGATGCTGGTGCAGACGTCGCTGAACGACAGCCAGGTGCCGTACTGGGAAGGGGCGAAGTTCGTAGCGAAACTGCGGGACATGAAGACGGACACCAATCCGCTGTTGCTCAAGACGAACATGGGCGCCGGCCACGGCGGTGCGTCCGGCCGCTACGACGCGCTGCGCGAAACCGCGTTTACGTACGCGTTCATCCTGTGGCAGATGGGGCTCGCGGGGACTGGTTCGTAGATCGAATAGCACCATAGAGACACAGAGACACAGCGACACAAAGTTTTCTCTCAAGAAAAAGAGCGTCTGTGTCTCTGTGTCTCTGTGGTTAACGACCCTTCGCGATCGCAAAATGCTCGTCGAGCAGCTGGTTGATTTCTGCCGCGCACTGAATCGTCACTGCGTGACCGGCCTCTGAGAACTCCACATAGCGCGCGCCCGGAATCGCGGCTGCGAGCGCTCGTCCGTAAGCGGGACGGGCGATGCAGTCGTGCGCCGCGCTCACGACGAGCGTCGGGATCGGAGCCAGCGTGGCAAGACGGGCAGAGGCGTCGAACGGCCCATAGCGCGAAGCTGCCGCGTGACGATCGGCGGCTGATCGGCGAGGTCCCGGCCGAAGAGGGATCCAAGATCGTCGCACAGCCGATCGCGATCGACTGCTGCGAGGTAGGCCCGGGGCATGATCAGCTCGACGAACGCGCGGCGACGCATGCGCCGCGTCCCAACCCAGGCGCGTATCGCGCTCGGCAGCATCGCTGGCGCGATCCGCGTCCCCTGGCGTCCTTTCAGAAACGTGCAGAGCAGCGCCAGGGTCGAAACTCGCGCGGGTGCTGTGAGCGCGACCTGTTGGGCGATCACGCCTCCCCTGGAATGGCCAGCGAGGTGAAAGCGATCGATGCCTTCCGCATCGGCGACGGCGACCACGTCGGCAGCCATATCGTCGATCGTGAGCTGCCGGTCGTCGAGTGTGCTGCGTCCGATGCCGCGATTATCGATGCAGATAACGGTGTACCGGTCGCTGAGCGCATCTACCTGCGGCGTCCAGCCAGCACCGATCACGCCCACACCCTGGACCAGATGACTGCGGGACCGGATCCCGTGCGCGCGTATGGAGCCGAAGACCATCGCGCTCGAGTGTGGGCACCGGTCCAATGTATCTCGTGGATACGATCCCCGTGGTACGATCCCCGCTCCGCGTGGAGGCAGCGATGGAACCAGCCGTCATGTCGCGTCGTTCGACAGGCATCCGAAGATCGTCGGTAGGCCAACCCTTCAGGGCTGATCGAAACCCGGCAGTCCGCGCTCTATCCGGCTCGTTTCGTCTAGCAGTGCTGCTGCTGTTCTTCGCAGCGGGTGCCGCTGCGCAAGACAAGGTCACGCGCGAAATGTTTGCGTATGCCGGCCGACAGCGCGAGTTTTTCCTCTACGTTCCAGACACGGTCAGGTCTGATTCGCCGGCGCCGCTCCTGGTCGCGCTGCACGGATCGGGACGTGACGGCGCGTCCCTCGTGAACCCCTGGAAAGGTCTCGCACGGAAAGAGGGAATCATCGTCGTCGGACCAAATGCCTTCGACAAGGCGATGTGGGACTTCAAGACGGAGGGGCCCGACTTTTTCGAGGCGCTTGTCAATGCCATCAGTGCGAAACATCCGGTGGATTCACGACGGATGTATTTGTTCGGTCACTCTGCCGGAGCGATTCAAAGCCTGATGATCGGGCTTCTCGAGGCCGAGTATTTCGCCGCGGTCGCGGTACATGCGGGAGCACTGCCAAAAGAAAGCTGGGACTTGATCGATCACGCCGATCGGAAAATTCCGATGGCGATCTGGGTTGGTACAAACGACAGGTTCTTTCCTTTGGCTGCCGTTTCAGCGACGAAGACTGCGCTCGAGGCGAAAGGGATTCCGGTCCACGTGCGGCCGATCAGCAACCATGATCACAACTACTATCAGCGCTCCGGCGATGTGAACCTCGAAGCGTGGACGTTCCTGAAAGCATTCAAGCTCGACAGTGAGCCCAAATTCAAACGATACGAAACGAAGTAACGGCTGACGCACCGCTTCTTGAAAGGGAATCGAGAGGAGGTTTACATGAACCGTGACGAAATCGAAGGCCGCAAAGATCAGCTCAAGGGTAAGGTCAAAAAGGCCGTCGGCGATTTGACCGACAACGAACGGCTGCATGACGAAGGTGTGGTGGACGAGGCTGCCGGAGACGTGAAGGAGGGGTTCGGCCGCGGCCGCCGCAAGGTGGGCGAGGCGGTGGACGATCTGGCCGACAAGATCAAGCGCTAGGGGCCCCGGGTCGTTACGCCTTTACGGGACCCGCCGCAGG
>JACDCA010000113.1 GCA_013694635.1 Acidobacteriota bacterium
TACCTGCACGACTGTTTTTCCAGCCCCCATACCAGGCCCTGATTCGGGAGAAGCACATGGAGCAGCGCCGGCTGCGTCTCGGTGACATACTGGACGACTACTGTCCTCGCGAGCGTCGCGTGACGAATCACGCCGTCGTCGCGATGATCGAAGAGAACGTGAAGCAGACACGCTGCACGACGTGCGACGCCGAGCACCCTTACAAGGGGGGCCGCGAGCCCCGGCGCCGCAAGACGCCTGCGACCTCTGCGTTGTACCGCGAGGTACTTGCTGACATGCCGGAAGTCCCAACGCCACCGCCCGCGCCTGTGGCTGCCGCACCTGATACTGACCGCAGCCTCGCCGCGTCGGCCGAAGTCGAGACGGCGGAGGCACCGGTCGTCACAGCCACTGACGAGGAGTTGCCGGCTGACGAGATCGCGGATGAACCGCGCGAAGAGGGTCCCGTTCATCGGCCGCTGATCAGGGCCACGCTGCCCCGTCCGGAAGGGCAGAAGGAGGTCCGGCAGGTCACCGACTTCACGATCCGCCATAACGCAGGGCGTGGCGGACAATTCCGCGGCGACCGCTCGCAACGTGCCGCCGGCGGCGCCAACGGGAACGGCAATGGCAACAGGCCGCATGGGCGCCGTTTCTCCGCTGGATCACCGCCCGGAATGCCCGGCCGTGGATCGTCGGGTCGTGGCGGTGGCGGCGGATTCCGCGGCCCGGGTCCGGGCCAGGGCCAGGGCCAGGGGCAGGGCCCGCCACGCTACGGTGGAAAGAAGCGTTCGCGGTAAATCCTGATGCCGATCTGGAGCGCGATCTTTTTCGGTCTGCTCATTCTCGGTCAGCAGTCTTCACAACCCATTAAGTTCGAGCCCAAGGCCGGCGTGCCCACGTTCGCGGTTCGCGAGCCGGTCCTCCGGCTCAGACCCGGGGCCGTCGTCGAAACGCGCACGTTCTCGCGCCCGGGCGATTACTACGAACGTGCGGGCGGTTCCTGGCCCGGCGAAGTTGGCCCGTTCTTCATCGAAGGGGCGACACCGAACGACACCTTGGTCGTCCGGATCGTGAAGCTGCGGCTCAATCGCGACGTCGCGGTCTCCGCGCTGAATCCCAACGGTATCAGCGCGGTCGCGTCCGATCCGCGAACCCGGATGCTCAACGATCCGCTTCCGGCCCGGCGTTTCATCTGGCAACTCGACCGCCCCCGCAACGTGGGGATCCTCGAGCTGCCGAACTCGGCGTCGAAGCGGATCGAAGTGCCGTTGCGGCCGATGCTCGGCCGGCTTGCCGTCGCCCCCGCGGGCGATGAAGCGTGGGGCGGTCTCTGGCCGGGCAACTTCGGCGGCAACATGGACTCGGCCGACGCGCGCGAAGGCACGACCGTCCACCTGCCCATCTTTCACGACGGCGCGTACTTCTACTTCGGCGACGTCCACGCGCTGCAGGGTGATGGCGAGATCGTCGGCTCTGGTCTCGAGACGACCGCCGATGTGACGTTCCAGTTCGACCTGATAAAAGGACGACGCATCCGCTGGCCGCGGATGGAAGACGAGAACGACATCATGGTTGCGGGCAGCGCGCGGCCGCTCGTCGATGCGTTCCGCATCGCGCAGGTGGAGTTGATAGAGTGGCTCGTTGACGAGTACGGCTTCGACAAGCTCGACGCGTACCAGATCGTCTCGCAGGCCGGTCACTCCCGCATCGCCAATGTCGTGGATCCGAATTACACTGTGATGGCAAAATTCCCGAAAAAGCTCCTGCCGCCGAAAACGAAATAGCTGGCAGCTTTGATGACAGACCTTTCCGGAAAGACAGGCTTGATCGTCGGTGTGGCGAACAAGCGATCGATCTCGTGGGCGATCGCGCGGGCGGCCGCCGATGCGGGGGCCCGCCTGGCGGTGACCTACCAGGGGGAGCGCCTCGAAGAAAACGTCCGGGACCTGTGCGCCGGTCTGAATGACCCGCTGGTGCTGCCGCTCGACGTGAGCGACGACGAGCAGATCACGAAGGTGTTCGAGGAGGTTGAGAAGGGGTTCGGCGGGCTCGACTTCCTGATCCACGGCGCTGCTTTCGCTCCGCGTGACGAGCTTGCCTCGCCGTTCGTCCAGACATCGCGTCAAGGCTTCCGGGTTTCGCTCGATATCAGCGCGTATTCGCTGATCGCGCTCGCGCGCGGGGCGATGCCGCTGATGGAGCGCCGCGGCGGCGGGAGCATCGTGACGCTGACGTACCTGGGCAGCACGCGCGTTTTCCACAACTACAACGTGATGGGGGTCGCAAAGGCGGCACTGGAAGCCAGCGTGCGCTATCTGGCCGCTGATCTCGGCGCCAAAGCGATACGCGTCAACGCGATCTCCGCCGGGCCGATCAAGACGCTGGCCGCGTCAGGCATTGCCGGTTTCACCGACGTGCTGCAGCACTACCGCGATCGCGCGCCGCTGCGCCGTACCATCGACACCTCAGAGGTGGCCGACGCGGCCATGTTCCTGATCAGCAACGCCAGCCGCGCGATCACCGCCGAAGTATTGATGGTGGACGCGGGATATCACGCAACAGGCATGTAGAAGATGAAGACCCGCCGGCTTGCAGTCTATGTCTTGAGCCTCGTCCTGCTTGCGATGCAGCTGGCGTGCGGCCCCACCGTCAGCGGGAGCGTTGACGATGCGACGATCACCCAGCGGATCAAAGTATTGTTTCTGAACGATTCTGCGATCCGGCCGCAGGATATCGAGGTCAAGACGTTCAAGGGGTCGGTGACGCTCTCGGGACGCGTCGCCAGCAAACAGGAAGAAGAAAAAGCCATCGCCCTCGCCCGCACCATCCGTGGCGTCAAGAACGTCACATCGACTATTCGTTTTCCTCGACCCTGATCCGGCTGCGGTCGATCCCGAGTCCCGTCAGCATCTCCGGGACCTCGTTCACCATCGCGGCGGGTCCGCAGACGAAGCAGAGCGTTGCGGGCGTGGCGATGAGCGCCGAGAGCTGCG
>JACDCA010000137.1 GCA_013694635.1 Acidobacteriota bacterium
CGCACACCAAGGCCACGATCAAGCCCGGGCCGAACAATCCTGTCGGCCTCGTCTGGATCGATCTATCCAAGGAGCACTACGGGATTCATGGCACACCCGAACCGTCGACTGTCGGCAAGACGCAATCACATGGGTGTGTCAGGTTGACCAATTGGGATGCCGTGAAGCTTGCCGGGTTGGTGAAGCCGGGTACCAAAGTGGTGTTCACGCAATAGCGCGACATGACGGCAAGCGAGCGTCCGGGCCCGCGGCGCGACCGGTTGGAAGACCGCGCGAAGGTCTTCACGATCGGCGCGGCGTACGGGTTCGTGGCGGGCGTCTTTGCAATGGCGCTTCTCGTCTGGCAGTTCGGGGACGTCGTCGCCCGCCGCCCGGCACCAGGTCTCACGGAGAAGCGGCCAAGCACGGTCGATAAATCGGTCGACGACCGGGACAGCGCGGCCGCAACGGGCGGCCGGGACCCCCTGTCGGCGCCTCCGACAATCAGCGCACCGCCTGGCGCCGAGCTGAAGGACCGTGACCTCGTCATCCCCGTCGACGGAGTGCGTCCCGACCAGTTGACCCGACAGTTCGCCGACGCGCGCGGTGGACGGCGGCATGAGGCCGTTGACATTCTCGCGTCCCTCGGCACGCCTGTGAAGGCTGTCGAAGACGGCCGGGTTGCGCGCCTGTTCACCAGCAAGGCCGGGGGGATAACGATCTACCAGTTCGACCCGTCGGAACGTTACTGCTATTACTACGCTCACCTCGACCGCTACGCCGACGGCCTTCGGGAGAACGACAAGGTCAAACGGGGCCAGGTCATCGGATACGTCGGAATCACGGGCAACGCGCCGAAGAACACCCCGCACCTCCATTTTGCCGTTTTCCGTCTGAACGCGGAAAAACGCTGGTGGGAAGGCACCCCGATCGATCCGTACGACCTGCTGCGCTGAAGGTTCCAACCTTCCGGACGCCCCGCTCCGTCCAAGCTGGTGCAGGAAAGGAGCTTGCGGACGGAAGCCATACTATTGCGCCCCGGGACGACGCTGACGGCACTCTCTCGCACCGACACCGCGGATGACGTGGCCCTTGCCGCAGGCGGCGACGTACGCGCATTCGAACGCCTTTACCGCGCCCACCTGCCCAAGGTTCACAGCCTCGTGCGCCGCATGGCGGCGGGGCGGGACACCGACGAGCTCACTCAGGACGTGTTCGTCCGCGTCTGGCAGAAGCTCGGAAGCTTCCGGGGGGAGTCGGCCTTCGGCACGTGGCTGCACCGCCTTGCCGTGAACGTCGTCATCGAGCGCTTTCGAGCGGACACGTTGCGCCGGCAGCGGTACCACGACGGCGAAGATATCTTCGAGGTGCTGCCGGCCAGGGCAACGCGCGGAGATCTCTCCATGGATTTCGAGTCGGCTCTGACGAAGCTCCCCGACGGTGCGCGCGAGATCTTCGTGCTGCACGACGTCGAGGGGTACAAGCACAGGGAGATCGCCGAGCTCCTGGAGATTTCCGCGGGGACATCCAAAGCGCAGCTGCACCGCGCCCGGATGATTCTCCGCCGCCACCTTGGCGGACAGCAATGATCCGGTTACTTTCACGGTTGCAGGAACATCTCGATGGATAAGCCACACAGTCACATCGTCGAACAGCTGTCGGAATACATCGACGGCGAGCTGGACGCGGGCACCGCGGCGGACGTGGAGCAGCATCTGGCCGGCTGCGGCGACTGCCGCACCCTCGTGACAGAACTGCGCGCAGTGGCGGCTCGCGCTTCCTCTCTGGTCGACACACCGCCACAGCAGGACCTCTGGGACGGAGTCGCCGCTCGCATCGTCACGCGCCCGCACGCTGTGCGCGGCATCCGGGAGGTCGCGCGCAGGCGGTTCTCGTTCACGCTGACGCAGCTTGCCGCGGCGGGCATTGCTCTGATGGTGTTGTCTGGCGGCATGGTCTGGCTTACGAGCTCGGGAGACTCGAGGGCAGACTTCCCGGTGGCGATCGGGGCCGATCGCGACCTGCCCGCTGTTGCGCCGGTGCGACTCAGCGAAACGCACTACGAAGGAGCCATCGAGGATCTCGAGGAGATCCTGGAGCGCGGCCGGGCGCAACTCGACGCCGAAACGGTCCGCGTCCTGGAGCAGAACCTGAAATCGATCGATGCCGCAATCGAAGAGTGCCGGAGCGCGCTCGCGAAGGATCCGGCGAACGCGTATCTGAATAATCACCTGGCGGCGGCGCGGCAGCGCAAGCTCGCTCTCCTGCGCCGGGCCACCGCGTTGACGGCAGGATCCTGAGATGCTCGCTACAGCAGCCGTGATCGTAGGGATGTTATTGCCGGGGATGCACCCACCGGCCCATGGAACGCATGGCCATCGTCTGCAGGACGTCTCCGGCCCGGCGGTCCCGCACAGGCGCGACACGCGCGCGCCGCAGACCGATCAGACGATCAGCGTGGCGACTGGAGCGCGGTTGACCGTCAGAAATTTCGCCGGCGAGGTGGTCATCAGGACGTGGGACCGCGATCAGCTGCGCGTGCAGGCGCGCCATGTTGCGCGCGCGAAGGTCAATGTTCGGCAGACCGGCAACGCCGTCCTGATCACGTCGGAGACCAGTGGCGCGGTGTCGGTGGACTACGAGATCAACGCACCTGCGTGGATGCCGATCAAGGTGGAGGGCACGTACAACTTCATCACGGTGGAGGGCTCACAGAGCGACGTCACGGCTGAAACCGTCCGCGGCGACGTCATCATCAAGGGCGGGAACGGCACGATCATCGCGAAATCGATCCAGGGCGAAGTGAGTGTGGAGGGAGCGCGCGGGCGCATCACTGCGAGCTCCGTCAACGAGGGGGTTCGCGTCGCAGCGTCGTCGGGCGACATCGCGGTGGAGACGACCAACGGCCACATTTCGCTGACGAGAATCACGTCGCCGAGTGTCGACGCGACGACCGTCAACGGGCACATCGTCTACGATGGGTCGGTCGCCGACAAAGGGCGGTACCGGTTCGCCACACACAACGGCACTATCACCGTGACCGTCCCTGCGGAGTCGAACGCCACCTTCAACGTGAGGACCTACAACGGCGACTTCGTGTCGAACCTGAACCTCAACGGACCGCCGCGGAGCGAAGTCCGGCGCGGCCGCCGGGTGACTTACACCCTCGGCAACGGCAGCGCTGATATGGAAATGGAGTCGTTTGCCGGACCGATCAAGATCCAGCGGTCGGGCTCCAGCTCGAGCACGAAGGACAAAAAGGACTGACCCGCAGTGGGAACCGGTGTGCGGTAGCGAACAGCGCAGCGCCAGCCGAATCCCGGAGAATTGCCTCATCCCGCCTGATTCTGCCGAAAACGTCCATGGCACGGCACTTGGAAAGCGCGGGCGTCAATGAACGTGGCTTGCGCTCCAGATATGCGTGTCCTCATTGCCGATGACCAGCCGGATCTTCTCGACGCGCTGCGACTGCTTTTGAAGTCGGAGGGCATCGACATGGAGGCCGTGACGTCGCCGGAAGCGGCGATTGCCGCGCTCGAAGCGAAGCGGTACGACCTGCTCCTGATGGACCTGAATTACACGGGCGACACGACGTCGGGCGCGGAAGGCATCGACCTTCTCTCGCGCGTGCAGGCGATCGACAGCTCGCTGCCGATCATCGTGATGACCGGTTGGGGATCGGTCGACATTGCGGTGGAGACAATGCGCCGCGGCGTGCGCGACTTCGTTCAGAAACCGTGGGACAACGCCGCGCTGGTGGCGACGTTGCGCAGCGAGATCAATGCCGGCCGCGACCGGCGCCGCCGCGCGGAAGACGATCGTCGTGAGTACGAAGAGGCGCGCCGCATCCAGCGCAAGCTGTTGCCGACGGCACTGGCGCAGATCGAGGGGTGCGAGATCGCCTCACACTGGCAGCCCGCTGCCGGCGTCGGCGGCGATTGCTACGATGCGATCGCCTTCGGCCCGAACCGCATGGGCCTGTGCATTGCCGATGTCGTCGGCAAAGGCATCCCGGCCGCGCTGCTGATGTCGAACCTGCAGGCCGCCGTCCGCGCCTTTGCAACCGAAGCTGCGCAGCCGGCGGAGTTGTGCCACCAGGTCAACCGGATCCTGTGCGGGCGGATTGCCGAAGGACGCTTCATCAGCTTCTTCTACTCGGTCATCGACACCGCGCTCGGAACGCTGTCGTTCTCGAACGCCGGTCACTATCCGCCGATGCTCGTCAGGCTCAACGGCTGCGTGGAGCGTCTGCCCGACGGCGGCGCCGTGCTCGGCGTATTCAACGACGCCATCTATCAGCAAGGCCACGTCGCGATCGCGAGCGGCGATCGCGTCATCTTGTTTACCGACGGCGTCACCGAGGCGCACAACGCGGAGGACGAAGAGTTCGGCGAGGAGCGGCTGATGGAATGCGCGGTCGCCAATCGCACGTGCAGTGCGCCGGCGCTCCAGGCCCGTCTCGCCGAAGAAGTGTCGACCTTCACGTCCGGCGCGTTTCAGGACGATGCCACGCTCATCGTGCTCGCGATCGAGTAACGACGAGCGACGAGCGACTCCCTGTGGGTCCAGCTGCGCCGTTTCGGTGACGAACGGCGTCCAGCGGTGACCAGTTTCAGCGCCCACATTCCCACCTTGACGTTTCAGGGACGACCGCCGGATAGTGGCACTGAATGCAGCCCACATGGACGCCTCCGCTGCGCTGGATCTTCGGCGCCGCGACGGCGCTCGGCCTTTTTTCCACGCTCCAGGCGTACCGGCTTACCTCGCTGAACATCAAGAGCGGCGTCGACATCGAAGTCGGCCGGCTGGCGGTTCTCAACCTGGCGCTGTGGTACATCCCGGCTGCGCTGACACCGATCATCTTCCGCCTGATGAAGCATTACCGGCTGGACGAACGGCTGGGGCGCACGATCGCGGTTCACGTGCTTGCGGCGCTGGCGCTCTCGTGTGTTCACGCCGCCGGCATGGCGGCGGTGCGTGCGGTCTTATCGGGCCCGCCGCCGGTCGGCTGGATCACGGCGATTCAGCGGCTCTACCTGCTGAACCTCGATTGGGCGCTCATGACCTACACGACCATCGTCGGGTTGATGTGCGCGCATGGCTATTACCGCGAAGCGCAGGAGCGGACCATCAAGTCGGCGCAGCTCGAGGCACGCCTGATGGAGGCGCGGCTCAAGACGCTCGAATCGGAGCTGCAGCCGCACTTTCTATTCAACACGCTCCATGCGATCTCGACGCTCGTGCACACGAATCCTGACGCAGCCGACCGGATGATCAGCCGCCTCAGCGACCTTCTGCGGCTCACGTTCGACCGCAGCGGCGCCGCGCGCGTGCCGCTGCAGGAGGAGATCGAGTTTCTTCAGAAGTATCTGGAGATCGAGCAGACGCGCTTCCAGGACCGGTTGACCGTCCGGTACGACATCGATCCCGATACGCTGGATGCCGAGGTGCCGCGGCTGATCCTGCAGCCGATCGTCGAGAACGCGATCAAACACGGCGTGTCACCGCGAACGGGGCTGGGCCTCGTCGAAGTGGTCTCCAGGCGCGACGGAGACAGCCTCTGGCTCGAGGTGCGCGACAACGGCGTCGGATTGACCGGCACGGCGCGAACGCAACTCCGCAGCGGCGTGGGCCTGGCGAACACTCGCGACCGGCTCGAGTGCCTCTATGGTGACGCCCAGCAGCTGGAATTCTCGGAAGCAGCGACCGGCCTCACGGTCGGGATCCGCATTCCCTTCCACCGCGCGCCCGTGACGGCTGAATCCGCGGTTCGCGTGGCATGACCGACCCCAAGACGTCCCGCGTGCGCGCGCTGCTGGTCGATGACGAGCCACTGGCGCGTCAGCGGTTGCGCATGCTCGTCGCCTCCGAAGACTGGCTGGAGGTCGTCGGCGAGTGCGGCGACGGCACGACTGCGGCGGCCGCAATTCAGAAGCTGCGTCCGGACCTCGTGTTTCTCGACGTCGAGATGCCCGGCGCGAGCGGCTTCGACGTGATCGAGGCGATCGGCGCCGACCGGATGCCCTTCGTCGTCTTCGTCACGGCGTACGACA